>CAZGYS010000166.1:0-11068 GCA_964530305.1 uncultured Leptospiraceae bacterium | reverse complement strand
GGCTAGAGATCGTTCGCCACATAGTATAGGAGCCGCGCTAATCAGAATTCTGGGCTTTGAAGATAAAGAGACTCGAAATATAGTTAATCAGTATGTCAAAAATTATAGAGAGATGTTTCCGCGGGAAATGCTCAAGAGGGACGATGAAGATAGAGGTCCTCAGAGGGAGGCAACATGGCAGTTGGATCCTTCGGCGGATACCTTGCTGGTCAATATTCTTATGCTCCACTCCGTGATGAATAAGGCGCAAAAAGTGACCAGAATAATAATGGGAACCGACAATGAAAAAGAACTTACGCGACTACTGGAACAAGCCGGAGCGGAAATTGCCGCGAAACTACACGCGTATCGCTTCTGGTATAAGAACTATTCGAAATTTAAGCAACTCTTGTTGAACGGGAAGATCGATTTTACTTCCGTCAACCTCAACCATCTGCTCGACGGGGCCGAAAAAGCCCGAGACCTTCCCATTTTCCTCCGTCTAAACGGGTCCGGCCTGGAACTTCATAGCATCAAGATGATTGAAGAGCTGGACGAGCGCCTGCAATTCAACGAAGACAATCCGGACGATGTAGCCGAGAAGGTCCTTCACTATATTCAATTAGAACAATGGCACATCGCGGAGGGTCTAGTCAAGGATGCACTGAATACTCATCCCGAACATGCCATGCTTTTACACGCCCAGGCTATACTATACGTCCGGTATGCCCACGATGCCAAACGCCGGGCGGCCCGCTTTCAACGGCATGCGGAGGAAGTCAGCGAAAATTGGAACGCTGAAACACATAACCTCCACCTGATGGAAGAGGCTATGGACGATATGTACAAGGATGGAGACCGCGCCTTTGAGAACCTCATTAAAGCCCTCAAGGTCTGGCCGTCCAGAATAGACGAATTTTCGCAAAGCGTAATTTATGAAAACCCTCGAGACCGAAGAAACTGTATCCTGCACCTGATTGATCTGGCATTTCGCGACGTGAATCAACAACGAATTGCATTCGATCGCTTCGACAAGTTGCGCGCTCGCGAACTTAATCCGGATCGGAAATTACCTTCCGGCTATTTCTTTTTCGATCCGAGTACGGACAAAGTGCTTCTAAAAGCTTTGAATTCCCTGGAAGATGACCATGATTACAACTCACCTATCGGTTTCGGAAGTCATCCCTATCTTCGTTTGAAGATGCTCCAGCTATACTTTGCCCTGGACGTTCAGGAATATCAGCGTTTTGGACGAGCCTGGTTGAAATGGCTGGAAAACCACGCTGAGAATAATATCACGGCCTTCTTTACCAACCAGCATTACCTGGAAGAGAATCATGGACGTATATTCAGGGAAAACCTTATGCGTTTACAGTCCCTCGATGAAAGCCTGGCGATGCTCGAAAAAATTAAGCGGCGAATCATTTATCGCCAATACACCCCCTATAGAGACTACGCGCTGGAGCTTTATCGCACGCGCATCGTGGAACTTTTCAAGACGGATGAAAAAATAAAAGCCTTCGCAATATGCAAACGGGCCGTGCGTCAAGCCGATCGAGAATCCAACTTCCGCCCGCGATTGCAATACATGCTCTTGAGACTGGCCGCCATTCTAGCGAGCATTCAATTGCAGCATAACTCCATTGAACGAGCCCTGCGTTTACTCGAAGAGGCGGTGCCTTTCTTGCCCCGGAACCCGCGGCAATATTTCGCGAGTCTTCAAGAACATGAATATCTTGTCGACCATGACGAATGGTTCCTGGATGATTTCGGGTTGGGGGACCCATTGCTCCCGATACGCGGGGAAGAAATTCCCCCCGAGTCACCGACGGGAATTCTGTTAAGGATTAAGGCCCGTTCAGTGAGTCTAAATAAAAAAAATCGCAGGGTACTTGGAAAACTCCTTCGGGAGTTCAGCGTGTAAGTATCCCTAAAACTCCCGCGCCGCTGCTCGAGCCCCCTCGATGCGCTTCTGAAGGTCCTCCAGTCGGGAATATTCCCACCAGCGGGAATTGGCCTGATTGAGGAGTTCTTCTTCTCCCTTGAAAAAACGTAGGCGAAACAGGCTGCCGCCGCGCATGCGTTTTTCATCGATATCGGTTTTGAGTTCCGTCAGGGGAATTTCCAGGCGGCGATTCTCGTCGTAATCCATGTATTCCAATCGCAATGAACCGCCGCCCAGTTGAACGCTTCGAATATGATAACGCATGAAGCGTCGGCGATACCAGAAGTTGGCGATAGTGGCAATCAGAAACGCGCCGGCGGCCACGAGAAAGAAGTACTCCCCCGTGGCCGCGAAAACGCCCACGGCCCCCACGCTCAAAAACGCGGTCCAGCCCACGGCGAAGGCATAGTAGCCGTTCATCACGCGACGAAAAACCGGTACGGCCTCGCTATTAAAACCATCCGGCGCCGCGGAAATATCCGGCCCTTCCTCCGCCGGCGTGGAAGCCCAGGGATAGTTCAACAGCATGGCGGCCCACAAAAACACCATCCAGTGTCCGGAGAAACGGCGTAACTGGTCTTCGCCGGCCAGAAACAAGAAATTCGCGAACGTGTACAGCATGAGCAAAATCGCCAGGGCGAACATCCACTTCGGACGCGTATTCCAGAGCGTCTTCATGGGCGCCGCCCGTTCCGCCGGAGGCCGATCCTTGCCGAAGCGATAGGCGATGATCGTGGGAAAGAAAATCGCCAGCATTACGAAGTGCATCAGCAGCGGATCGAAAGGCAGGAAGTCGACCTCCCTCCCGGATACGCGGGCGCCGTGTACCGCAACGGCCGTGAAAAAGCCGAGCGCGGATAGAATAAATAGTATGAAGCGAAACGTACGCATGAGCTCTCCGGTCGTTCCCGATTAGTCCTTCATTCCGACTACGCGGAATTTGTTCGCGACGTCCACCCAGACGAAAACGTCCAGGCCGAGACCAGGCTGTTTCTCGTTCAGCGTCACCACGATGATTTTCATGTCGGTCCCAGTCGGGAAACGGGCACGCAAACCCCGGCGAACGCTTTCATCGCGGAGCATGCGCACTCGCGAAACGTCGACTCGCCGCCAGGCATCGCCTTTTTTCCGCGCGATGTTCCGGTAAAATTTCAGAACCGCGTCTACGGACTTAAGAGGCTTCCCTTCCTCAAGGAAGAACGGCGCGCCGGTGCCTTTCTTCAGCGCATCCCAATCTTGCTTCAGCAGAGCCTTGACCCAGCGTTGCGCGGCTTCGCGAGCGAAGGCGTCCATGGCGCCGGGTAGATCCGGTTTGGCCGCCGGGGAGGCGCAGGCCTGCGCGACAAGCATCGTCGCTAAAAGTGTTATTATACTGAATACTCTGCTCATACTCTTTCGACGTGACATGAATGCCTCTTGTTGTTGGTAATTTTTCGATTGCGACGGCAAGCGAAAGATTGAAACACCTTTATGATTCGCCTGACCGGTCGACGTATTTCAGGGGACGAAACCCCCATAAAAAAGCAAAGGGGCCGTTAGGGAAACGGCGGACGCGACTATTAAACACTTCAATCCGCGTATTCAATCGCCTCAAGGATTCTTCAATGAGTTGCTCCCGTTCCAGAATCCGACGGAGGGTATGGCGCAGCCTTTCGTCTTCCTTGATGGACGGGTAAACCTCCATCAAGGCCGCGAATTCCTTCAACGCATGCTCGAACTTCTCCATGGATTCAGCCCATCGCTCGCTGCCCGGCTCTTCCTTTAGCCCATCGCCTGCCCGCGAAACGGGATTCAGGATTTCTCCTTGAGCACCGACATGATTATCCACGATGCGCGCCATCAGCGTTAAATCGCCCGCGGGGGGATGCGCGAGGAGGTCCCGCAATCGAGCATGGGAACGCTTGATTTTTTCACTTTCCTTGACCAGGTAATTGCGCAGGCCGACGGATTCGAAGAGGACCGCAATCAACACACAGATTCCGCTGATTATCAAAACCATTTCCTGGGAAAGAAAAGCCGTCCTGCCGAAAGCCTGGGGCCACCATTCAACCCAGGCCTGGAGAGGCACGCCGATAAACAACACGACGATGAAAGCGCTCGCCCAGAACCCATCCGGTGGCCACAGGCCGCCCTCGATAATGACCAGCAGCAAGTACAGTCCGCCCACCAGGAGAGCCACGCCGGCCCCGACGACGAGAATTATGTATAGAATCTGTATCAAAGTAAACTCGTCTATGAAGGGCACTCGCTCATGCGCCTTCCTCAACTATTTTTTCAATTCGCGCAAGGCGAACCACGATGAACGCCGGGAAGGCATCCAGACTTTCGCGATAGCGTTTTATTTTTTCGCGCTGCCTGCGCAGGTAAGTCAGCTCATGAAAGGGACCGGCCAGCAACCAGCCGATAACGGAGCCCGCGGGAATCAATGGAATCGCCGCCAACGGGATCCGAAACGGCAGGTTCGCATAAGACTGTAGAAAATACAGAGCCGCCATGGGCAACGCCGTAAGCAAAACGATCAGCGGCAAGGCCAACCAGACGTCGGACCAGCGCAGGCCTCCCGTCAACGCAACGATTACGCCCAGAAACGCGAGAATGAAAAGAACAAGGGCAAACAGTCGCGCGAAGAGCTCAAGGAAATCACCCATAGCTTGCCCGCTGGCGATTTCGCCGACTCAAAGGGAATAGTAAAACCAAGAGGATCGTATCCAAGACAAGAGTGCCGATGATGCTCTAATTTCTGCTCTTTTTTTCCGCGATGTTTCGCATCTCACAGAATTGTTTCGCCTTTACCAGTTTACCGTCAATTACCAGGGAACAATCGGTTCTATGACGATTCATGCATTGTCCGCCGGTCGCGGATTCATAGCGAGTTTCAATCGTGGAGCCGTCCGGCAAGATACACTCGCAATCACAGGCTAGCGAGACCCCGGGCTTATGCGGCGGAAAAACGGTTTCATCAAACATCATCAGGAGAGTCACCGGCAACAGAAGCGTATCGGCCGCTAGACTCAAAGGTAGATCAAGCGCAATAAAAGGCAAGGCGCAAGGGATCCAGAGTACATCCTCAATCTTACCGTCTTCCTCAAAGGGATGGGTGATTATCCCCAGGTGCATACGTGTTCCGCTGTATATGTACTTTCGCTCGCCCGCGGGGCGGGTATCATTTTCTACCAGCGAAGTAAAAGTGGCACAATGAAAGAACAGCATGGCGGCGGCCAACACGGTCACCGGAACAACACGTTGCAGAAAGAAATACGCCGACTTCAAGGCATTATTTCTTAAGGGCGTTTTTCATGCGCATGAGTTTACCGCGCAGACGCATGATGGCTTTCGTGTGCAGCTGGGAAATGCGACTCTCGGTAACTTCCAGGACTTCGCCGATTTCCTTGAGAGTCAGGTCCTCGTAATAGTAGAGCACGATGACCTTTTTTTCCTTGTCCGGCAATTGCTTGATGGCCTCGACGATGACGCTTTTGATCTCTTCGCGTTCGATGAGGGTATCCGGATTCAGGTTCGGCGGCGATTCCAGGGTCTCCATGAAGGAGACTTCGTCATTATCGTCTCCCAGATACCAGATGTCGTTCAGGGAGATAATGGAAGTACCGGAAATCTTGGTAAGAATGGATTGCAGTTCCTCGACGGAGACGCCCAGTTCCTTGGCAATGTCCTCGTCGTCCACGGTGTGACCCAGCTTGTTTTCCAGGGTGGTGATGATCTCTTCCACCTGCTTGGCTTTCTGGCGAATGGACCTGGGAATCCAGTCGATGGAACGGAGTTCGTCGAAGATGGCCCCGCGAATCCGGGTCATGGCATAGGTCTTGAACTTGATGTCCCGGCTGGGATCGAATTTCTCGATGGCGTCCAGCAGACCGAAACTACCGTAGGAAACGAGATCGTCGAACTCGACGTTCTGGGGCATGCCGATGGCGACTTTACCGGCGACGTATTTGACCAGGGGCGAATATTTCTCGGCCAGATAGTCACGTACCTCACGCTCCTTGGTATCGCGGTAGCGACGCCAGAGAGTCATTTCGTCGTGGTCCTTGTACTTTTCCCAAATTTTAGACATCGACCGTACCCGATTTAATTGTATCGCGGCATTTCATATTCGTGTAATTATTCCTCGTCCTTGGCCAGCATGGTGCGAATCGCCTGCGCCATGAGCCTGGGCTCATTCTTTATCTTCACTTTATTTACAAGTATGTGATCACCAAAACTTTTCGTATCCGGACCGGCATCGTCCGCGGGAGCCGGAGCATCATCCGCCGCCACCGCCGCGAATCCTTCTTCCGCCGCCAGGGCGTCTTCATCAAAATCGGGCGCCAGCTCTTCCTCTCCGCCCGCTCCCTGAAACAGGGCCAGAAATTCCGGGACCCGCATTTCCAGCACCTTGTAGGTGGCGGCTCCCAGGCCGGCGGAGAGTATCGTGCAAATGAGGGCGGTCACCAGTACCGCCGTCCAGCGATTTCCTCCCAGAAAACCGGCCACCACGGATATCAACAGCCCCAGAGCGGCGAAACCCGCGATGAATTTTATGAACAGGTTCATGAATCAGAAAAAACGATTCGATTTTGTAATCCGATTATATGTGTATCAACGCCCCCTTTAGTCCGCGCCGAAGCCGAAAAGTTTTTTGAAAAATCCGGACAAGCCCTGGGATTCTTCCGCCGGCCTGGAATTCACCAGACGCGCGGCGATATGATTGATACACGCGGCGCTCTTGGAACTGGGATACAGAACCACGTGGGGTCTCTGGGACCGCACGCTCTTCTGAACCAGACTCTCTTCAAAAATAAAACCAAGGTTCTCGACCCTGGTTCTCAAAAATTGCTCTGAAATACTGATGAGCCGGTCCGCCACCCGCTTGGCTTCCACGGCGGAGGTGACGCGATTCACAATCAGGCGAATCTGTTTGCCCTTGTGATTGGCCACGATGCTCTTAATCATTCCATAGGCATCGGTGATGGCCGTGGGTTCCGGCGTGGTCACGACCACGATGTCGTCGGCGTGCATCACCAGCTCGATAACATTGGCCCCGACGCCTGCGCCCGTATCGATGAGCATCACGTCGTAACCTTCCAACTCATCAAGACCCTTGAGAAAGGATTCCCGCTGATTGCCGGTCAGGTTGGCCAGTTGCGAAATCCCGTTGGCCCCGGCGATGATGTCGATGCCGTAGGTGGTCGAGAGGACGACGTCACGAAGCTTCTTTTTGCCCTTCATGACCTCGTAGAGGTTGTGCTCGGGAATAATCCCCAGCAGCACATTGATATTGGCCAAACCCAGGTCCCCGTCGAAGAGCAGAACCTTTTTCCCGGCGCGCGCCATGCTGATGGCCAGATTCACCGAGGTTGCCGTCTTACCGACGCCGCCCTTGCCGGACGTAATCGATATGATGCGTGTTCCGGTCCCGGGAGTCTCGTCGTCCGCGGGCACGGTATCCACCATATCTTCGCCCATGGGACGGTCCTCCTCGGCTGGTTCCAGCAGAGTAGACCCCGAAGCGGAGCCGCCTTTTGCTCGGCCGAATGCGAGTTTTCGTAAATTAGCTGCCTGGTCCATAATTTCCATTTTATGTCGGATCCTATTCCAGGATTTCAACGTCCCGCGGCCCGACCGGCCTGGCGCCCGGCTGATCCGCCCCGCAAACGTCGGCAAGCGTAAGCCAGCTCACGCTTGCTGCTCCGCGCCTGCGCCAGGGGCGAAAACCTTCAGTTTTCCCCCCTGAAGAGACACATGCGGGCCATGTCCATGGGACGGGGCTCCATGATATCTCCAGGAACGTCCTGACCATTCATCAAGAAGGAGAATGGTCTGTTGAATTTATCGGCATTTTCCACAAAAGCACCGATAAAATCCGACTCGTCCAGCTTCGTCAGGATAATTTTATCAAACCCGACGGCATCATACGCAAGCAGAATTTTTTCCACCAGCGCCGGGCTGGTATTGGCCGCCAGCACCAGATGCTTTTCCAGCCGCACTTCGCATGCCTGGACAAATTTGCCCAGCTCGTCCAGGCGCTCGGCGTCCGTATGACTGATGCCCGAAGTGTCGATAAGCATCAATTCCGCGCCGTCCCGCCGCAGGGTTTCCCGAAATTCCTCCGGGTTCAGGGGCGCATTGAACTCCAGGCCCATGACATTCGCGTAGGTCTTGAGTTGCTCCGTCGCCGCCAGGCGATAGTGATCCAGACTGTACAATGAGACGTCTCGATTCTCGAAAATGTGGTAGCGGGCCGCCAATTTAGCAAGGCTGGTCGTTTTTCCCATGCCCGTGGAGCCCATCAGCATGATGGCTCGGCATTCCCCCCGGGGCGGCGCCACATCCGGCACGGTACGGATCATTTCCGCCAGTTGCTCCAGGGAACGCTCCTCAATCCGGCGATACTCCTGTTTTTCCCGCCGAGAGAGGCTGTGGTCCAGATTCAGCAAAAAGGTATCGATGAATTCGGAACTGACCTGCGCTCCCGCCAGGCGCTCTCGAATACGCAGAAAATGCCGACTTTCCTCGCTGTCGGTCCCCGCCGGGCCGGCCGACGTCCCCGCCAACAGAGCCCGGGACTCGGCGCCGGTCACCTCGTCCCCGACATGAGCGGAGGGCGATTCTTGTCGGTCTTCCGACAAATCAGCCGAATCGCCCGGATTTTCGCCGTCCGCGGCGCCGTGATCGCGATTAAATTCGGCCAGGATATCTCGGGCCATGCGGGCCTCATCCGCGCCCTCTTCTCCGGAAATAAGCTTGAGCAGGGCCTCCCCGTCTCCCATGGCCGGAGTCTCCGGGGGTCGGGGAATGCGGGATGCGGCGGGCGATGTCGGAGTTCCGACACCGGCCGGTTCGGAAGCGGAGCCACGCTGGATTTGCTGAAATTTCACGGGTCGGACCGTGCGAGCTCGACCGGAATCGCCGGAGGCATCCTGATCGGCGGAGCTCATGGCCGGTTCACGGCGAGTCTCGGTAGGAGCGGCGGCCGCCGGTTTGTCGGAACTCGGACGAAGGTTCTTTTCCTCGATCATGAAATCGATTTCGTACACTTTTTTGGAAAACAGCCCGGACCCCAGGATGCCGCCTTCCTTGACTTCCCGCGTGGAAAGGATAATCGCCGCGGAGCCGTAGCGACTCCTCAGTTTCATCATGCATTCCGAAACGCTCTGGCCACGAATTTTATCGTACTTCATGTGTGCATCCCATGGCGATTGACGACGGGCGGATCGAGCCCGATTGTAATCGATTCCGATATTATGTCTCATAACGGTCTGTAAATACGCAATCCTTTTTATGTGTTCCTTAGCGTATTATGGCGATTTCGCCCCTCGCGCGCGCGAAAGCACTACACGAGCGTTAAGTCGAATCGCCTTTTCGCGTACGCGACGACGCATAAACCCTCCATTTCGACGAAGCCCCGGTCGAATCGCGCAAGGGCGGGGCCAAATAACGGTTGACGGTTCGGGCCGCGCGAAAGGTTCTCATGGGATATGAACAAGGACAAAATCGTAGAGTACCTAGGCGGACAAGCCGGCAGCCTGCTGGATCACAAACCCGCGATATCGAAAGATCAAATTCATTTACCCGGACCCGACTTCCTGGACCGAGTGTGGACTCAGTCGGATCGCAGTCCTCAGGTTTTACGTTCCCTGCAACAAATGTACGGCACCGGCCGACTCGCGAACACCGGCTACTTGAGCATCCTGCCCGTGGACCAGGGCATCGAGCACACCGCCGGAGCGTCCTTCGCCCCCAACCCGCTCTACTTTGATCCCGAAAACATCGTCAAGCTGGCCATCGAAGGCGGCTGCAACGCCGTCGCCTCGACCTTCGGCGTGCTGGGCGTCGTCGCGCGAAAGTACGCGCACAAGATTCCCTTCATGGTCAAAATCAATCACAATGAACTGCTGACTTATCCCAATAAATTCGATCAGGTCATGTTCGGCACCATCAAGGAAGCCTGGAACATGGGCGCCGTCGCCGTGGGCGCCACCATCTACTTCGGCTCGGACGAATCGCGCCGCCAGATCGTGGACGTGGCCGAGGCTTTCGCCTACGCTCACGAGCTGGGCATGGCTACCGTACTGTGGTGCTACACTCGTAATCCGGAATTCAAAAAAGACAAGGACTACCACGTAGCCGCGGACCTGACGGGCCAGGCCAACCACCTGGGCGTTACCATCCAGGCCGACATCATCAAGCAAAAACTACCGGAGAACAACGGCGGTTTCAACGCGGTTAAGTTCGCCAAGACTCACCCGAAAGTTTATTCGGAACTGACCACGGACAACCCCATCGATCTGTGTCGCTACCAGATCATGAACTGCTACGCTGGTCGCGCGGGCCTGATCAACTCGGGCGGCGCTTCCGGGGAGAATGACTTCGCCGAGGCCGTCATGACCGCCGTCGTAAACAAGCGCGCCGGCGGCAGCGGGCTCATCTCCGGTCGCAAAGCCTTCCAGCGTCCCATGGACGAGGGCGCCAAACTCCTTCAGACGATTCAGGACGTATACCTTTCGCCCGACGTGACGATCGCGTAAGCGATCGGGGCGCCCCGGGCGAAATTAGACTAACGGGTTCGCCCGCCCGTTTCGGGGATAGGGGCCGAAAATCGCCCCGCAACCCTTAATTTAAAACCCTTGCCCCCGAAACCGGGTAATTGCTAAACTGTACCCGGTCAGGCGAGAAAGACCCGAACAGCATACTTTTACCTTACAGAACCGATAAACACAAAGCCGATATAAAAACGGTGACAACGGTTCGATTCCATCGTCCCATATTATTAAAGATATCGCCCGCGGAAGATATGCCGCGCGGGATCAATTTCGCCATGGGATGTAATGTACCACCGGTATCTTGAAAATAATTACGGCGCGCGCGTGGCTCGACTTGCGGCCCTGCTCTGCCTATGCGGTGTATGCGCTTTCGCCGCCGGTTGCGCGCGCATCGGTTCCGGGACCCTGCTGGGCCCGCTGATTTTTCCCGGCAGCCTGGTCTCCCTTTCCATCCAGGGCTCCGAAACCATGCAGGTGGGCGCGCCTTCGCGCCTGACGGCCACCGGCACCTACTCCAGCGGCACCATGCTGGATCTAACCGACACGGTGGAGTGGTCCATCGACAACACGGCCGTCGCCGCGGTGGGCAACTCCGGAACCGACC
>CAZGYS010000165.1:0-11083 GCA_964530305.1 uncultured Leptospiraceae bacterium | reverse complement strand
TCCGACATGGCCCCGAGCAGAAAAAACTTGAGCAGGAGCACGACGGCAATGGCCAGGGCACCGGGCGCGCGCAGGCGCGAATCCTTCATGGCGGCCAGAATCTCGTCGCGGGTATCGCCCCGGGCGAAACCGTCGAAAGTGTCGGCCAGTCCGTCCTCGTGGAAGGCTCCCGTGGCCAGTACCGAGGCGATCATGGCCAGGAGCACGGCCGGGCCGATCGGCAACAGCAGGGACGCCCAGGCGAACACGCCCGCCGAAATCAGTCCGATGAATAAACCGATCAGGGGAAAATAACGCGCGGCGCGATTGAGTAACTCCCGGGAAAATTCGAGAGGTACCGGCGATGGTATGCGCGTAAGAAAAGTCAGCGCGAATAATAGTATGCGGCCTTCGCGTCGGACGGCGGTCATGAATTTCGTTCGGGCCGCACCCTTAACGGGTTTGCGCGTAGCGCGCGATTATCCCGTCGATGTCCGGGCCGCCGCCATTGGAGCCGTCCACGAAGTTCGCGCCCGTGTCGGCGTTCACGCGTGAGGTGGCCGCCGTCAGGCGAAAGTAAACGACTCCATTGGTCTGGATGTCGTTGCGAACCGTCGTATTGCAGCCGGTGGAGAAAGCGTTGGAATCGCTCAGGTCGTCCAGGTTGAAACCGTCGCCGCCGGCCTTGGTTTCGTCGAAGATGTCCGTCGCGTTGAGAGCATTGGTGTCCTGGTTGTAGAGCACGGTTGAGCGGCCCGCGAAGCGCGACCAGTCCGTCTTCACGCGGCTGTGCACGGTTTCGTTCGCCGCGGTATAGTCCGGATTGAATCCGCAATAATTTACATTGTCCCGGCTTACTTCCACGATTACGGCCTCGATGAAGTTTTCCGCGCCGATGCCGTCGTAACTAAAGGGGTTCTCGAACACCATGAAGTCGATGCCGGTGCCGTTGGTAATCTTCATGCCGGATACTTCCAGCACCATGCTCGCTCCGGAGCCGGACCCCGTGAGCGAGAAGACATCCAGGGAACCGTTCACGTGTCCCAGGCCGCGCACGCCATTGGTGGCGCAGGCCGTATTGCCGAAGCCCGTGCCCGTTTGCGAAGGCGCGCTGACCACGGTGTCGGCGACGACCACGCCGGAAGGCACGCTTGCGCTCTGGGCGGAACAGTCGAACTGGGTCGTGCTGAGGTCCGTCGAGCCGGCGCCGGTGGTCAAGAGGACGGCCGCCGCCGCTATGTCGTCATCGCCGCTTGAATTCGGGGCGCACCCCTGCGCGAAAGCCAGAGCCGCCGCGAGCGCGATAGTCGCGAGCCGATTTGTTTGCGCGGAATTCTTTTTTTTCATGGCGATGAACTCCACCCGCGAAGCGCGAACGCTTCGCGGGATTTTTGAGTTGTTTATGTCGATTGGGCCCTTATGAAATTACTGTCGTTCCAGACGACTCCAGAAAATTCCATTGCAGCCCTGTCCGACGAAGGTGCCGGCAACGCCGAGATTCGTGGGATCCGCCAGGCTGGACATGGTGCCCGCCAGTACGGAAGCGAATTCGGTTTGCGAATCGGCCAGGGTGTCGGCCGCGCCGTTCAGGTCCGGACAAAGATAGGTCGTCGAACCGTTGATGGTCCAGCGAACCCAGATGTACTTGTTCTGGTTGGCGCCGGAACTGGTCTGACGGTAGTAGAAGACCTGCTGCCCGTTGTCGAAAGCCTCGATGGCGCCCTCGGTTACGGAAGAGAATGCCGTAAAGGTCTGGCTGACGAAGTTATTGGTTACGACATAGGGACCATTGTTGGTGGTGCCGTCGGTGCCGTCGAAGAAGTTATAAACGCCGAGAATACTGATGTTGCTGGCGATGGAGAGCGCCGAAAGCACGAGCGAATCGGTATCATCGTCGTCACTCGGAGAAACGACGTTACAGTGTAGAAGAAGCATGGCCGTCAGCGCGCCGACCAGTCCGTATCGAATAGTTTTTTTCATGTTTACCTCCCTGGTAAATTACAAGCTCCGGGGGAGGTTAAGGAGGGAAGCTTCGCCTGTTAAGAGCGAAGACGTCTCCGTAATAAATTTCCGACCCCCGGAATTATATCTCCAGGGGCCCCTTCGCGTAGTCGTGCTTCATTCATCCGAATCGGATCAATGTCGGGCGCGACTCCGTGAAATTCATGCGCATGGTCGTTATCGCGTAGTTCCATGCAACGGGGAAGATCTGGCTTAAGGCGCGATGGTTCGCGTCTAATACAGTTGCGCGTCAGCGCGGGATTCACACCCGCTTCCTCCGGGAGACATGAACCACGAACCGAGAGGCCCTTCCGGTGTCAAGCGTTTTGAAATTTTCCCTTTACGAAGCCATGGAAGGGCGCGAATCGCCGGAAACGAATTGACCCATGTCCCTTCGGGCGATTTGCTGGCGCGGTAGTAATCGGGAGGAAAGGGGTGCGATTCCCCTGCTGGCGCGCAACCGTGTTCCCGGTTTCGTCGCGGAAAACCGCGCGAACCAGGTAAGTCGGATCTTCCCCGCGGAGTTTACCTCGCGCAAGGGTTTTTCGCGGTCTTGCTGTTCTTCGGCATGCATATCCATGGGTTTCGGTTCATAAAACCGGTGCATGGAATCGGCGCATACCTGCGTCTTGGACCGAAGCATATAGAAGAACGCCCATCGCGCCATTTCCATCCCCTATCGAAGACGACGGGCACATGACGGCAAGGCACGCATACTTTTTTTCGCGGCGAATTTTCGCGCTTCTTGTTTTCTCTTCTTTGTTCGGATGCCTGGGCGTATTTGCTTTCGCGGGCATGAACCCCGTTTCGGCCCAGACGAAAACCGGTGGTGACGACGTCGTCATCAGCGGAAATCGCATCAATCCCGACGAGGGTCGGGGACCCACGGGAGCCAGGACCACGGTCAAAGTGAGCGAAAACCGCGGTCCCGGGGATACGTTGCCGGATCTGCTGGAGCGCGAAGCATCCGTACGGGTAAATCGTTTCGGCGGCCGAGGCGCTTTCGCGGGCGTGTCCGTGCGCGGTTCCAATCCCAATCAGGTGAATTTTTTCATCGACGGCATTCCTTTGAGCAATCCCGTCACGGGCGAAATCAATCTAGCCGACATGAACCTGGACGGTCTGGACAAAATCGAAATCTATCGTTCGGGCGATTTCGGCGGTTCGTCCCTGGGAGGCAGCGTAAACATGATTACGCGCAAGGCCGGAAGGGGGGCGGGATTGAGCATCAAGGCCCTGGGTGGTTCATACAAAACCTTCGGCCTGGGCGTAAACACCTACGGCGGCGACGCGTTGCGCTACAATGTTACCGTCGGCGCCGAAACCTCGGACCAGGATTTTATCTTTCGCAACGACAATGGTACGCCCCTGTTGAACACGTTGGATGATTTCGACGACGAACGTAAGAACTCCTGGTATCGTAATTTCTCCGCCACCACCACCCTTGGTTTTAAGTACGGCGATACGCGTCTGTTCGCATTGAATGATACCATCTATCGTAATCATGGTATCCCGGGACCCGCGCCCGTCCAGAGCGAAAAGACGGAGCGGCACGCCCTGCGTTCCACCACGGGTTTCGGAAGTGATACGCCCGCGTTCTTTTCCAGGCGCCTGCGTCTCCAGACGCGCTTCTTCTATAGCGAACTACGTGAGCGATTTCACGATCCACGCCAGGAGTTCAGCTCCAATCAGCCGCACTCTCGGTCCCGGCTACGCAACTACGGAATGTATCTACTCCCCACGCTGTTTCTCCACGAATGGCATCAGACCCTGAAGCTGTTTATTGGTCTGACCCGGGACGATTTCCGCGATGAGCGTCGCGATCGTTTCGATGAGCGCGTCGAGCGCGTGCCCCTGAAGCTGCGTAACGAGACCATCGTGCGCCTGGAGGACGAAATAAGTTTTCTGGACGAGCGCATTCTGATCATACCCTCCGTTGACTACCGGCGCTATCTGGATCGTTTTAATGAAGACAATCGCCTGGACCTGGGGAGAGATTTGTTCGCCGACAATAAGACGCTCCGGGAGTCGACCACGTATCGCCTGGGTTCGCGCTTCATCGTGTACGAGGCGAAGGGCAGTGAAATCGCTCTGCGCGCGGGAGGCTCCACCGGTCGCCGCGTTCCGCTCTTCGTGGAACTCTTCGGCGAAAGGGGCTCGATTATCGGTAATGGGGATTTGCGCCCCGAGAAGGCGCGTAGCCTGGAGGCTGGAGTCGAAGGACGAACGGTGCTCCCGGCGCTTCCTTTTATCGGTAGCGGCGTGCTGGCGCGAACCCGGCTGACGGTCTTTAATCGTATCGTGGAGGACATGATTCTTTTCGTACCCAACTCCCAGTTTACGCTGCGTCCCGAAAACATCGACGCGGCGCGCATCCAGGGACTGGAGGCCATGGTGTCCCTGCGGGTCAAGCGACGCTGGAAAATCGCCTTGAACTATACCTATCAAAGAGCCGTCAATGAAAGCGACGTGGATTTTCTGGAGGGAAACTATCTGCCCCTGCGTCCGCGGCATGAACTCAATACCGGCGCTTCCATGAGAACGGGTCCCCTGCGTTTCGGCTTCGAGGCGATTTTCGTGGGCGCGGTATTTCGCGATCGTTCCAATGAGCCCACGGGTTATGTCCCCGCGCGCTGGCTTTACAATTTGCACGCTCGCTGGACCGTCTTGAAAGCCGCCATCGCGCAAACGAGAAACCTGAAAAAGAATCCCTTGAAAATCGGCGAACGCCGGGAACTGCAACTGGGCGTGCAGGTAAAGAATTTGCAAAACCGGCGCGTCACGGATACGACGGGTTTTCCCCTCCCGGGGCGACGGGTATTTTTTACGGCGGAGTATAAGTTTTGAAAGCCGGAATCCGAAACCACCATCGCCTCGCGCTCATGGCGCTTGTACTTGCGACTTTGTTCGCGTGCAATGATCTCGAGCGACCCTCGCTCTTGCCGTATTTGCTGGCGCCGGGCGCGAATCGCATCGGGGTCGTTTCCAGCGACCTGGGCAGCGCGGGGCGATTCAGCACGATGACCCTGGAGGGCATTCCCCAGTTGGCCTCCGTAAACATCCATTCCGACGCCGTGGCGCGTTGTCGCGACGGGCGTATCGTGGTCGTGAATCGCCTGAATCGGGACAACATACAGATTCTAAATCCCAATGCGTTCTTCGCCGTGGAGCGCGAATTCTCGGTGGGGGCGGGCACCAATCCCCACGACTACGCCCCGGTGAGCGCCAACAAGGCTTTCGTCACGCTCTATGAACGCGGCGAATTGCTGATCGTGGATCCGCTCACGGGTTTGCCCACGGGGGCCGTCAATCTCGCGGCCTACGCCGACGCGGACGGGATTCCCGAAATGAGTGGTCTGCACCTGGAGAACGGGCGCCTCTTCGTCGCGTTGCAGCGATTGGACCGAAACAATGTCGTGCTGACTTTTCCGCCCACGGATTACTCGACGCTGCTGGAAATCGACGTAACCACGAATACGGTGCTGGCGGAGCATCGCCCCGACGCCACGAATCCGTTCGGTCGCCTGCGGCGAGTCGAAGTTTTCGGGCAGCCGCATTTGATCCTGGTCACGCCGGGCGGCTTCGGCCCGAGTTATCCGGCCAATGGCGGCGTGCAGCTTTTCAATCTCTCCTTGCGGACGTTTCGCCCGGGTTTCATTTATTCGGAGGTGGAAGCCGGCGGCGATATCCTGGACGTAATCATTAAGAACGATACCACCGCCTACGCCACCGTGCTCTTCGCCGACGCCGGTTCGGCCGTGGTGCGTTTCGACCCGTCCACGGGGCGTACGGTTTCGCGGCTCGTTTTTTTTCCCGGGACGGCCGGCGGATTTAATTCAGGCATGACCCTGGCGCCGGACGGTCGTTTGTTTATTTCCGACACCAGTTTTACCAGCCCGGGCGTATTGATTTTCGATACGAATCAGGGCGACCGGCGTTTGACGCCGCTTCCCGTCAGCGTCGGACTGCGCCCCACCGATCTGATTTACATTCCTTGAGGCGATTCGTCACGGGCGCGTGTAGTTGAGCTCGAGCTCGTAAATCGCATTGCGCCAGCCCCGCACCATGACGTAGACCATTTCGTCCCCGGAAGAAGGGGGCAGCGCACAAAACTCAAACGAAGACCATTTGTACGGTCGGCAGTCAAAGTCCGCGGTAGCCGGCGCCAGGGCACGGCGCACGTAGAGGTCCGCGTCGCCCCGACCGGTCATGCGCGCGAGAAACGTCGTTCCGGCTCGCGACGAGAAAGGCCCGTAGCGATGAATCTGTCCTCGGGCGATCCAGGCGCCGCGGGTTTCGCGTACGCCTCCGGTGTCGGTTTCCGTACCGGGCTTGTAGGTGACGCGCAGGTTGTAGTTTGCCGCGCGATAGCCGCGTACCATTATATGGACCCGGGTTTCGCCGTCGGGGACGGTCAGGGAGCATTCTTCCTTGCTGCTCGTGAGGTAGGGGCGACAGTCGAAGGTCCAGGTATCCGGGGCCGCGCCGTAGCGCACGTAGAGATCGCCGTCACCCGTGCCGGAGAGCGCCGCGCGAAACACGCTGCCCGACTCCACGATAAACGGCCCATGGTATTTGTCTTCGCCCCGGGCCAGGTCGCCGGAATAGTCGCGCGTTTCGGTTCCCATGGGCGGCGTGCCGCCCGTATCATCGCTCGGTTCGCCGTAGAGACGCGCGACGCCGATTCTGTCTTGCTCGGTCAGCGCCAGCGACCAATCGCCCGTGCCGTTGCACTGAGGGTAGTGCATGACTGAATCCGAATCATAGGGCGTCAAGGGGCGCCACAAGGAATCCTCGAAGCAAGCACCGGACTCGGGGCGCGTGTGTTCGTGGCGAAAGCCCAGGGCGTGTCCCAGCTCGTGGCGAAGGATGCCCGTCAGATTCGCGTTGCCGGAGAGTTCGAAGGCGCTGTCGTCGATGAGGATATTTCTCTGAGAGCGGCCGTAGTTGGGAAAGAAAGCGCGCGCGAGATAGCCGCCCCCGGTATTGACCGGACGCCCGTCGAAGAGCACGTTCTCGTTACGAGCCGTGCAATCGCCGTCGTGCTCCGCTAGATGGATGAAGTTCAGATTCGCCGCGCTTTCCCAGGCCTGGGCGGCGGCGTTCATTTCCGCCGTCACCAGCCCATGGCGCGATCCGAAGTCGGTGCTTACGCAATAGGTCAGGTTGTTCTTTCGCGAAGCGTCCCAGGCCGCGTCCATGCCGTTGGCCCGCATGACGATGAGCGTGTTTTCGCCCGCGCCCGCGGCAATGTGGCGTGCGTGAAATTCGCGCAGTTGTTTTTCATTGGCGATGGGGGTATCGCCGTTCACGATATAGACGCCGTCCTGGAAGGGTTCGCGATAGACCGAGGCGTGAAAGCGATCAAAATCGGTCAAACTCCCCGCGGCCGCCGCCAGCGCGAGCACGACGGACTCGTGGGTGTCTTCCACGGCGGCGCAACCGGAATAGCTTACAAGCAGAATCGCCGGCAAGGCCAGGCGCAAGATTCGAGGGGGCATGGGTTTCTCCTGGGTTTGATTTATGAGCGGAGAGCAAAGAGCATGCCGGCCGGCCGACTCCGGGGCGATGGCGGGAATTGCCCATTGTGAGCCGTCCGGGAAACCTGGAGCGAGTCGCCTCGCGGGTTTCCTTGCGCGACTGGAGCCGTTTTCACCCATTTCCGGGCTAATTTCGCCGATATAAAAATGCCCCGTTCGGCCGCCCCGGGGACCGGGCAGGATGTTCGGAAACCGGGCTCTGGAGTGTTCCGGACGTCCCAGGACGCGCTTTTCGGGGTGGAAGCCGGCCTTGATTTAATGGTTGTAAGTACGGCCCGTGGTGGAATTGTAGCTTAAAAGGAAATCATCATGGATCAAAAAACGCATTATACAAATACCGATTCCACGACCCGTTCGAGTGGGGATTCCCTCGCCAATGATCGCCTGGTGCAATGGGGCCTGGCGGCCATCATGATTCTGACCATCGTGGCTGCTCGTTCCATTCCCCATATGCCGAACTTCGCGCCGGTGACCGCCATCGGCATTTTCGCCGGGTATGTGCTTCGCTCCCGACTGATGGCCATGAGCATCGTGCTGCTGGCCATGTTCATCAGTGACCTGATGATCGGCTTCGCCAGCATCGAGATGCGTATGTTCATCTACGCCACGTTCTTCGTGCCGGTTCTTTTCGGTCGCATGGTTCGCCGTGTTCGTCCGCTGGACGGTTCCCAGGCTGATGATTCCGGACTGGGGCGTGCCGTGAAATACATCGGCGGCGTTACCGGCTCTTCGCTGGCTTCGTCCCTGATTTTCTTCGTATTGAGCAACCTGGCCGTTTTCATTCTTTTTAACTACTATCCCAAAACGTGGGCCGGTCTGGTTCAGTGCTATGTGATGGCCATCCCATTCCTGCGCGGAACCCTGCTGGGTGACTTGATGTATACTGGTTTGTTCTTCGCCGCTTTTGAGATGGCGCGTTTTGTGATGGCTCGCATGGCAACGCGCAACGCGCAAGTTCAAGGCGTCTAATTCTGATTTCGAATTCGGCTCCGCCGGAAAAAGCGCGACCTTCGGGTCGCGTTTTTTTGTGCCTTCTCCCTTCCTTGCTTCATCCCTTCTCTCCGCCTGCCACTGCGTCCTCATCCGTCCGTACAGGAGGCCATCCGCCCCCCAGAGGGAGGGCTCGTGAGTTCATTCCTTAAGGGTGGGCGGGACTGCCGGGGCCGCGGAAGAAGGATGAGTTTTTAACATGGAATGAGGTGGAAGTCAAGGAGCGGAAGGAAGGCGAAGACGGTTACGTAACCGGGAAACAAAAAAGTCGCCTGATAAAACAGCATAAGCGTCACCGGAAAAAGACGAACGGTTTCCAGGTATACGAGAGAAACCGGCATGGATACTATGCCCTTGAATCACGGGAACATCGCCCGCGGTTTCAAGGACTGATTATGCCGGCCATTCGACAAGCTATCATTGCCGTATCAATTTTA
The DNA here is from genome assembly GCA_964530305.1 of uncultured Leptospiraceae bacterium. Classification (GTDB taxonomy): domain Bacteria; phylum Spirochaetota; class Leptospiria; order Leptospirales; family Leptonemataceae; genus CAZGYS01. The sequence goes on along the minus strand of CAZGYS010000165.1, from coordinate 2,136 downwards.
TGTTTTCTTTCTTCCGGTTGCACAATCGTGCGAAATTTCATCTTGCTGCGTTCCTACGAACCCTCGTTGGCTGATTCCAATCAACTGGATACGACCGTAACGAAAGTAGGTCAAAATCGCGATGGGCGGGGGCGAGAGGCAAAGCTGCTTTCGGCTTTTTTCGGTCTCGATGATGCCTTACCGAAATTCTCAAATGCCGCGGTTTGCCCCGGCGCCGACGGGAAGGACGGGATGCCGGTGATCTTTTCCCATGAAATCAATGTGAGCACCATGCAGGCCGGCGATTTTCGAGTCCGGACCGCTTCGGGTAAAAGCTACGGAATTCATTGTGTTACTCTTGCTCCCGCCGATGATAAGGGCGAACTCCGGACGGCCTTGCTCGCGGGACACTACGGAAGCATTGATGATCAACCCGTCATGGTGGAGATTGTCGGCAATATCCTCTCCATTGACGACGCCGTGAACTTCAAGGGCGCGAAGGTCAAGGTCACGCCCCTGGAAGCGGGGCCCGCCCTGGTCCGGGCCGAGGTCGTGCCGAAAAACGAATGGTATTTGGGCCGGGCGGCAACCCGGCTGCCCTGGGGCGGCGGCAGTGGATGTCCCGCCGCTACAAAGCAAATTATTCGCGTCGTGTGGGCCGGCGGCGTGACGAAACCTGGTGGTCGGGAAGTGGGCGACGCGGAGCGACTTCGCTACAGGGTGAAGGTACTACAAGGCGATGGAAGCTCGAAAGAGGTTGTTCCGTTCGCGCTCGCCGATCTGGGCGACGGTGACAACAATCATAAACTTTGTTTGCATGTAACCGGTATTCCGCGGTCGGTCTATTTTCCGGCGGGCTTCATGACGGATCCCCGGGACGACTTGAATCCCGAAACCACAATCGCCGTCACCCGGTATTAAATTAACAATGAAGAAGACGGCTCCCTGTTCCCGGAGAATCGGGTTCAGGGCTTGTCTTCGAAGATGATTTCGTTGGCGCGGAAACAAAGCCGGTCCAGGGATTCTTCCATCTGCTTCGCGAAACCCAGCAGTTCCTCGTCCGTAGCGCCCGGAGGCGGTTCGATGGGTTCGCCGATGACCATGGCCACGCGCGAAAAGGGCAGGGGCAGGGCGAAATCGTCCCAGTTGGGCCCGACGATTCGCCGCGAAAAACCGAACCCCACCGGCAGAACCACGCTGTTGGATTTCAAGGCCATGTAGATCGTGCCCGGCTTCGCCTCGTAGTTGGGGCCATGGGGCCCGTCCGGCGCAACCATGGCCGGCATGCCGCCGCGAATCTTCTTGATGAAGTTGATGATGCCCGCCGACTGCTTGCCCAGGGAAGCATCCAGGATTTCGAAACCCAGTCCCCGCAACGTCTTCAAGCCGATTTCACGAAAGAAGTGCGTCCAACTGCGCTCGTATTCCCGCGTTCGAGGATGGTCCGAATAAACGACCAGCCCCCAGCCGTGCATGGCGAACACCGCCGCGTCCACGAAGGTGTGCCACACGGCCACGACGAAGTTCCGGCGACGAGCCCGCAGCAGGAGAATATGCTCTTCGCCCTCTACTTCGATTTCCAGGGTGGCCTGGTAGATACTCAAGAGCAGGGCGCTGATGGATGCCAGGACGCTGGTGCTGGAGCGATACAGTAGACGGACGGCCGGATTGGAGGGCAAACCCATATCGAGTCAATTACCACGGCGGTCCGCCGGTCCGCAAGCGAATTCCGCGCGCTAGGCGGGCACGGCGCGGCAGTCCTCAGCGCGGATCGCTACCGTGGCGCGAGAGAATCTCCAGCAGGTCCGCGCGCTTGAAGGGTTTCCCCAGATGGCCGTCGCAACCGGCTCGGCGACAATTGTCGATTTCGGACTGCATGGCGTGGGCCGTCAACGCGTAGACCACGGCGCGCCGGTCGCGCTTGCCCGAGCGCATGGCTTCATCCTCGACTTCTCGAATACGGCGGGTGGCCGTGTAGCCGTCCATGACCGGCATCTGGATGTCCATGAAGACCAGATCAAATTGTTCGCGTGCGAAAACGTTTACGGCGATTTCGCCGTTCTCGGCGGGCGTAATGCGATGGGGCGTGGCCTTCAGAAAGGTCTTGAACAGCAGGCGATTGTCCTCATTGTCTTCGACCAGCAGAATATCCAGGGG
>CAZGYS010000164.1:0-11161 GCA_964530305.1 uncultured Leptospiraceae bacterium | reverse complement strand
ATCCGTGTAGGCGGCGGCCTTGAGTTCGGCGCCGGGGATGTCTCGCCGTTGATTCAGAACTTCGGTCAGGGGCGTCACGCCTTTTTCGCGCATGGTCTTCAGGCGCGTCGTATCGAAGCTGGCGATTTTAATGGACTTGAATTTCTTGCGGGTCTTGTAATCCAGCGCGCTGCCCGGGTCGATGGCGATCATCTTGTCCGAGAGCAATGAGGAACTCTTGATGGCAACCTTATAGTTCTCGTAGAAAACGATGGGCTGTTTGACCTCGATGGTGATGGCCACTTTCTGTCCGACCCGTTGCGGCGAATCGTTTTTGACGGGCTTGCTCTTTTCGTCGATGGCCACCAGTTCTACGTTGGTTACCGAGCCGTTGGGAACACCGAGCACCGTAACCTTGGAACCGATTTTTATTCCGTCGCCGTTTTCAAAGAAGAGCACCATCTGCTCTCCCTTCTGAGCGAAGGGTCCGCTCTCGGAGAGAATCGTAAAATAGCCCACCACGGCCAGTGCTCCGAAGAAAAGCACTCCCACGAGTACGTTCTGAAACCATTTCATCGCCTTGCTCCTTGCGTTCGGCGCTTCACGCCTGCTGCGTCTCCGCGTCCGTTATCGGTCCCGTCGTGCGACCATTGATAAATTGCTGAATGACCGGATTATCCGCGCGGCGAATTTCATCCGGCGTGCCCACCATGAGCACCTTGCCTTGGTACATGAAAGTAATGCGATCGCCGACATAGTAGGCGGCGTTCATATCGTGGGTAACCGTCACCTGGGTTACATTGAGTTCCCGTTGCAGGCGTCGCTGCAGCTCGTTCACGGTCTGGCTCATTACCGGGTCCAGGCCGGACGTGGGTTCGTCATAGAGAATGATTTCAGGATTGGTCGTGAGCGCGCGGGCCACGCCGGCTCTCTTCTTCATGCCGCCGGAGATATCGCTGGGCAGGGTGTCCTTCGCGGGGATGAGATCCATCCACTCCAGCTTTTCCATGACGCTCTTGTGAATTTCCTTGTCCGAGGCCAGGCGCAGTTCCTTCAAGGGCAAGGCGACGTTTTCGTACACGGTCAGCCAGTTAATCAGCGCGCCGCTCTGAAACAGTACGCCCATGCGCGAACGAATCTGGCGCCGCGTCTTGCCGTTGGCGTTGGCCATGGACACGCCGCCCACCAGCACATCGCCTTGATCCGGTTCCAGCAAACCCATCACGTGACGAATGCTCACGGACTTGCCCGTGCCCGAACCGCCCAGGATGATCATGGATTCGCCTTCTTCCACGTGAATGTCGATGCCCCGTAGAATGTGGCGCACGCCGAATGATTTATGCACTCCCTTTAAGCGAATCAATTCAGCCTCCTCCCGCCGCGGCTTGCAATATGGTAATCAGCCATCCGCCCATAAAATCGATCCCGGCCCGGCTTTCGCGCAAGTCCTCGACGCCGTCGCGAGCTTCCTGCACCAGTACGCCCAGCGCGAGAATCGCCTGGTTGGCGCCGCCGTGCAGATCCGGGCGATTGATTACGGTGGCCACGGAGTTTTCGCCGCGATTCATCTTGGCCGAGATGTCCCGCAAATTACTGGTGATGCGAAAGATCGGTTCCCGGTTTTCGTTGATGACGCTGGCAATCAAGTACATGGGGTCGTCGAAGTTGTCCGAACGCAAGAGCTCGTTGCCGGGACCAAGCTCGGGCATGGCGCCGGTTTTTTCGAATCGCCTTAACTCCGCCAAACTTAAGAGGCGGGGCTTCCAGTTCGGTCGCTTCGGGTCGAGTCGCCCCGGAAGCAGCTCGACGATTTTCTGCGAAACGACGGATTGAAAACGCGTGACAACCTTGTAGTTAGGATAGATGGGAACGTTTTTATCCAGGTCGAGAATGGCCAGTACCGCCTGGCCCGCGGCGCGGCGTTTCTTCGCGGGCGATTTCGCGGCGGCATTCCTTACGCCGGGGGATTCGGCTTGCTTACCATAGTAGCGGTCCAGGATCTTCTCCGGGTCCTTACCCGGAACCTTGCGCATGATGCGATCGCGGCCGGTTGCGGTCAGGTCGGATTCCTTAACATTCCAGGGAAGGGGGAAACCGTTCTCGTCCACCTGAACATAGTGCAGGGAACTGAGCACGCCCATCTTCACGCCCATGACGAGCACCGGCGCGCCGGCGCGAAGGCCCTCCGCGGTTTCCAGCATCACGGGAATGTGAATGCCCGACTCGGTTCCAAAGGCTTTCGTCTGAACGATGGTGACGTATCCGGTCAGGACCAGGCCGCCCCAGAACAACATGCCCACCAGGAGCGAAGGCAGCTTTGCGATAAAATCCTTCAAGATTGACCTTTCACGATCGACGAACGTTCGGAAACGACGGCGACATAAAATCGAAACGAGAATTCCGCTTCTCGGTCGATTCTATGCGCGAACCGTCTTTGATCAACCAGTTAATGGCGATTGCGATCGTCTCCCATTGGACGATCACCCGACACCGGGAGTTGCCGCTCACCGGGCGGTTTTGCTTCCGGGATCAGGCGGTGGCGCGGAAAATCGCGCAGGTCGTGGACCCGGTTGCCAGCAGGCGACCCCGCTCGTCCCGAATATCGCCTTCGGCGATGGCCGAGGTCCGACCGCCCGCCAGCAAGCGACCTTCGCAGGTGATTTTCCCGGTCTTGACGGTGATGGGTCGCACGAAATTGATCTTTATTTCCAGCGACGTGTACCCGGTGCCCGCCTTGAGAGAGGAATGCACGGCGCAGCCCATGGCCGAATCGAGTATGGTGGATATGACGCCCCCGTGCATGGTTCCGATGGGATTGTAGTGAAACTCGGCCGGCGTCATCTCAAATACCACCCGCCCCTTCTCGGCCTCGGTCATGGTAAAATCCAATGTCCTGGCGATGGGCGGCAGAGGCGCCCGGCCGGCCAGCATCTCCTGAAACAGCTCCATTCCCGACATGGAAGCACTCTTTTCGGCCACGGCCATGGGGTCATCCCAGGTAAAAACCCTCTCTCGTGTCGGAACTCCGACACTTTCTTTCGGTTTTATGCTGATTGCGTTCATTGTAATCCTCCAAAATATACCGATCGGTATTTTCAAGCTCAAAAAAAACGAAAACTAGTCCTGTCGGAGTTCCGACACTATCGCCATTTCATCCAGCAGACGTTCAAAATGATCCAGGGATCGCATCAGATCCTCCCGGCGTCCGGTGGCCTTGCTCAGCCACAGTCCGCCTTCCAGCAGGCTAATCAACAGCGAGGCCCGCTCCTCCGGGTCGGTCTCGGGCTTGATTTCACCCAGGGAAACCCCGCGCCGAATCAGGTCCTGCATGGCCGTCCGCCAGTCTTCCACGACCTTGCGAACCGCGGCACTTAAAGTGGGATTGGTATCATCGGCGTCCACGGCCGTATTCACGATGGGGCAGCCGCCGAACTCTCGAATGACTTCGTACGAACCACGAAAATAGCTCGCATAGGCCCGAAGCATGGCCAGCGGCGATTCCCGATGAGGCGACATCTCCGACACCAGACCCCGCCTTCTCTTTGTGCTCATAAAGCCGAACGCCTTGAGCGCGACCTCGTCCTTGTCGGCGAAATTGCCGTAAATACTGCCCTTGGTGAGTCCCGTGGCCTGAGTGATATCGCTCAAGGAAGTCCCGATAAACCCCCGGCGATTGAAAATAGGCGCCGTTTTCTCGATGATAAATGCCCGCGTTTGTTCCCGCTTACCCACGAGCCCAGAATATACCATTCGGTATTTTCCGTCAAGTATAAACAGCAAGTTCCGATTGGCACCCGCGAGCCGAGCTGCTACGCCCTCCTCTGACGACCGACGCAATGAAGGGAGGGTGGGAGACGCTGTGGGAGACCCTTTAGAACAATGATTCCGCGTACATGATGCGCGTCGTGGTTTCGCTGCTGGCCGCATAGTACCAGATCCGGGCGATGCCGTCCGCGGAGGTGCACGAAGCGATTTGATAGTTCAGCGCCGAGTTCACGGCCGTATACCAGATTCGATAATTCCCCAGGACACTCGTGCTGAAAGCCATTCTATCGTCCACGGAAGCACTTGTCGAATTCAGCTCCAGGGCCAACGAGAAATTGCTCCAGTTGATACCGTCGCTCGATTCAGCGTAAAGCGTGCGCACATTGACGCCGGTTTGGGCCGAATACCACATTTTGTAGGTGCTACCGTCTTTTACGACAAACGGACTATAGACGAACCCCGCATCGAGACCAGTCCCGGATTGATTTATGTTCACGGCGAGCTGATAGTTCGACCAGGAGCGACCGTCGGATGATTCGGCGTAGAGAATGCGAAAATTGGTACCGTCACTCGCGCTGTACCACATCTTGTACAGGCCTTCGTCGAACAGGACCATGGGTTCGGAAGCGAAGACGGTATCCTAGACACCCTGGGCACCCAGGTCCAGACTCACCAGTTGATTAGCCCAGGTGAAGCTGTTTGTCGTGCTACTAAGGAGAGAAAATAATAAAGCCGCGCTCGCCGGCACGTCATCCGGCAGACCATAGCGACACGACGCGCACATCAGTCCCAATATGACAAGTACTGGTCTGGTCATCCCGGCAAACTTGCGTTTCATGAAACGGTCTTCCATCAAGGGGCGATAGATGAGAACACATTCAAACTATCGCGCTTCGAACCGAGACGCAATGAAAAAAGAACATGGTACGGCTTACAATTCCGGACACTGAGCAGCCCGGCCTCGCGTGTGGGCTAAGCGATTTCGCGTGAGTCTTAGCGATAAAAAATCGCGGAGATCATATAACCGAGAACGATTACCAGCAGGAACGAAATTACTACCGCGCTACGCGTGGCGATACCCACGCCGATGGCGCCGCCCCGGGTGGACAGACCTTGCTGGCAGGATATGGCTGAAATCGTCAGACCGAAGACCAGGGCCTTGAGCTGCCCCACCAGGATATCCTTGAATCCGGTAGGACTATTCAGGACGTCGAGCACCAAACCATAGTAGGCGGAATACTCCACGGCCAACTGGGTCTTGGCCACCAGCCCGCCGCCGACGACGCCCAGCAAGGTAGCGTATGTGGCCAGCATGGGCGATACCAGCGTGAAGCCGATGATGCGCGGCAAAACCAGGTAGCGCACTACGTTAATGGACATCACTTCCAGGGCGTCGATTTCCTCGGAAACCTTCATGGTACCGATTTCCGCGGCGATGGCCGAACCCACGGCGGCGGCGAGAATCAGGGCGGTCATAAAGGGCGACATTTCGCGCGTCAGTGCGACGACGATGACCTGACCGATGCGTTCCTGCTGGCCGAAGTCCTTGAGCGCCAGACCCGTCTGCAGACTGATGATCATCCCGGTGAACATAGCCACGATGCTGACCACGGGCAAACTCTTGAAGCCCGCCATGTACATCTGGGTCATGGTGTCCTTGCGCTTGAGCCAGATCCAGGGCAGATTCAGAAAGGTCTGAAAAATCAGGATCAGGACATCGCCCGCGGCGCTGAAGGGCGCGAGGATCTTGTTAACATATCCCAGTAGCTTTCTTTTCATCGCATGGTATCCATCGTATAATCGCGTCTTCGCATGTAAGGGAACTTTGCCGGCTCGAATTTTCGTTTAGATGTCGAACCACAGAAGCCGAAGCGTATTGCGAGCTTCAAGCGACCGACCGCCGGTCAAATCGCCGCCGGCGGGAATCGCATAATCGCGGCGATAGCCGAGAAAGCCGCCCAGGAATTCCACGGACCAGTATTCAGGCGTGGAATGGTATTCGAAGCCGGCCACGAACAAATGAAATTCGCGCTTATTCCAGTACTGAGAATAGAGGCGCAACATCGTGGAGAAGTATTTATCGCCGTTTTCGAATTCGCGATACTCGACCAACCCCACCAGCGGGCCCCAGTATTTCTCGAACTTATCCGCGCGCGCCGGCCATAGCACGAGACTGCGAAACTCCATATTACCCTTTGTATCCTTCGCGTACTGAAAGAAGGGCCACATCTTGAGAAAGGATTGGCGCTTCCAATCCTTGAGATAATAACGATCCGTTTTCCAGTACATGGGCAGTACCGGCCCGGCGATGTGCGTGCGCGATTCGAAAATGACCGAGTGCGATTTCAAGCGTGTATAAAACGGCCCGAAGAATTCCGTGGAGCGATTCGCCGTCTGGTAGTAACCGTAGAAGGGGAACAGCACGTGCTTGCGCGTGTAGGGGCTGTCGTTGGTCTCATACTGATAAAGGAAGAGCACGTTCAAGCCGAAGCTGTTCGTCTTTTTATCGGAACCCCAGGCAAGCAAGGGCGGCAGCAATATTAAGTTAAGAAATCCGTGAGCGCTCAGGTTTCCGTCCCGGGACCACTTGCGCATGTAGAACGGCCAGGCCAGAAAATATCCGCGAGGTTCTTTCTTATCCAGGGCCTCGTGACCCCACTGCACGAAAGGCCACATGATGGAATACTTCCGATACTTACCGCGATGGGTCTTACGGGAATAGAAAGGAAAGATGCGCAAGTCGTCGCGTGTTTCGCTGCCGCCCCACATCACGAAGGGCCAGAGAATCGAATGGGCGCGATACTCCTTGTAGGTCCAACCCGCGTACAGGGGGAACAGAACGAAATTGATCTCGTTCCAGCCGAGTTTGTTCTTGATGCGTCCGTAAAATGGGAAGAAGCTTATGTAGCGTTCCTTTTCCGAATCGCCCCAGCCCCAGTACAACAATGGCGAAAGAAAGAGGTCCGTGTCCTTTTCCGTATCCTCGTGATAGAAATCATCGCCCGTGAAGATGAACCCGGCCGTCCACTTCTTCCAGTGGTTGGTTCCATGGGAATAGAAGATGGGGTAGAGCGCATGATGAAAGGTATAAGCGCGCTCCTCATTCTTGTAGCGGCCATAGAAGGGTAGCGGCAGGCGAAAAATGAATTCTTCCTGCCCCGGCGCGGTGGTCCGCTCATACAGGAACAGTAACTGCCAGTAGGAACGGGGAGTTTCATCCGTAACGGTATCCGGCATTTTGGCCAGTAAACCCTCGACGGATACCGTCATGAGCATAAGCCACAGGCATGCTGAAAGCCGTTTCCTCATCCGAGCTACCTTCGAAACGCCCTGGGCGGAGGTAAAACGAAAAAAATATTCGCCGTCCGGGCGAAAGTACGGGGACGAATTCAGGGATATCCGCCAGGCGTGCGTTAGCAAACGGCAATGACCCGCGCGAGCCGAAATTTCGCTCCGTCCCATAGATTATGGCAACCAGAAGCATACCCCCGGCCGAATCGGAGTCATTACTGGCGGCCCTGCTGGAAAACACTCCGGCCGGCATCATTGTCGAGGACGATCGCCGCTCCATCATCTACGCCAACCAGTTGATCTGCGATCTGTTCGGTCTGCCCGTCACGCCCGAACAACTGGTGGGCACGGACTGTTCCGAATCAGCCAGGCATGTCGCGCCTCTGTTTCAAGAGCCGGAATCATTTCAGCCACGGGTACGGTACATATTGGAGAAAAAAGAGCGGGTCATGGCGGAGGTCCTGCCCCTCGCCGACGGGCGCTTTTTCGAGCGCGATTATGTCCCCACGCTGGTGCAGGGTAAATATAGAGGCCATTACTGGGTCTACCGAGACGTTTCGGAACGCGAGGCAAGTCGCCGTAAGCTGGAAGATCTGGCTTTGCGGGACGACCTGACCGGCCTGCTGAATCGCCGCGGTTTCCTGCGAGATGCCGGCTGCCTCTTCGACCTGGCCGTCCGCCGCAAGGCTCCCGCGGCGCTGTTGTTTGCTGATCTGGACGGCCTGAAACAAATCAATGATACCTACGGGCATGAAAAAGGCGATTGTACGATTCGCATGCTGGGAGAGGCCATTCGTGAATCCTGTCGGAAGACCGACCCGGCGGCCCGGCTGAGCGGCGATGAATTCGCCGTATTCATGTTCGATGCCTGCCTCGAAGACGTGCGCCGGGTCAAGAAACGTATCTACGAGCACCTGGCGCGAGCTTCCAGTTCAAGTCCATGCCCCGTGCAAGCCAGCATCGGCGGCGCGGTCCTGACTAAACCCGGACGTATGAGTCTGGAAGACCTGCTGAGTAAAGCCGACCGTGCCATGTACACGGTGAAGGCCCGGCACCATCAAAATCGTCGAAACCAGGCGGGAATGGCCGAATCGATTTTTTGATCGACGGCTGGTCCGCCTCGCCGGAGGCTTCCCCCATATGTCCGATACAAGCTCTACTCATACACTCGAAAATCCCTTTCAAACCGGTGCGGATACCGGCGCTCCCGCCAAAGCTCCCACCGCCTACGAAGCCAGCCTGAAAATGGGCCGCGAGCTTCTGGAAACCCCGCCCAAAGGCGGCGGACCGGCTCGCGTCATGGTTCAGCACGCCAAGTCCAGGATGACCGTCTGGGAACGGATCAAGGTCCTGACTCAGGAAGAACCCAATGTTCTGTTTCAGAACTGGGGGGAGCACCTGGACGGCGCGGGCATCGTCACCGGCATTCTCAATATCAATGGCCGTGACGTCGCCCTGTACGGTCACGACTTCACCCAGCGCGCGGGCTCCATGGACGCCACCAATGGCGCGAAGCTGGCACGATTGATTACCATGGCCGGTGACCACGGCATCCCCCTGATCGGCATGAACGACTCCGCCGGTGCTTTCGTTCCCGCCGGCGTGGGTGGTCTGGACGGATACTCCGAAGCTTTCTGCGCGCTACGAAAAGTGTCCGGCGTCATCCCCAGCATCATGCTCATGTTCGGATTCAACGCGGGCGGTGGTTCCTACCTGCCGCGCCAGGGCTCTTTCATGATTCAGCCGAAAGATACCTTCTTTGGTCTGACCGGCCCCGGCGTCGTAAAGGAAGTTCTGGGAGAAGACGTTACTCCCGATGAACTGGGCGGCCCCGGCGTGCATTCGCAATCCGGCGTCGTGGACATCGTGGCCAATGACGAACTCGGTGCTCTGCGCAAGGCGCTGCGCCTGTTGAGCTACATTCCCGACAATAATCACTCCAATGCTCCCTTTCATGCCACGAACGATCCGCTGGATCGCTTCGTATACGAAGAGGACATGCTCTTTCGCCGAACGTTCGATTCGCCCACGGGCTTCAATACGCCCATGGACATCACGCTGCTTATTCAGCAAGTATGTGATCACGGCGAATACTTCGAGCTGCAGCCCACGCGCGCGCGCAACCTGATCACCTGCTTCGGCCGCATGGGCGGACACGTGGTCGGTTTTCTGGCCAACAACTCCGCGGAGGCCAGCGGTCAAATCGACATCGGCGCGGCGCTGAAAGGTTCACGCTTCATTCGATTCTGCAACATTTACAATATCCCGGTAATCTTCATCGAAGACACGACGGGTTTCAAACCGGGCACCGAGCAGGAATCCGGTGGTATCGTGCAAGCCGGTCGCGCGCTGCTGGACAGCATCATCGACCTGCGCGTACCGCGCCTGCTGCTCATTGTGCGTAACGCCTTCGGCGGCGCTTACGCAACCTGGAACTCTTATCACACCGGCGCCGACATGGTATTCACCCTGCCCACCGCGCGCGTCGCCGTGATGGGTCCGGCCGGTAAGGAATTCGTCTTCAAGAAGGAACTGGCCGCGGCCCGCGCCGACTACGCGAAGCTCATCCAGGAAGGCCGCAAGGACGAAGCCGAGCGCGCTCTTAACGCGGTGCTGGCCGACCTGACCCAGAAATACGAAGACCAGTTGATGAACCCCAAGGAAGCCCTTTCCCTGGGTTCCATCTCGCGCGTTGTAATGCCGGGTCAGAGCCGCAAGATTCTGGGCGAAAACATCGCCTATCTCATGCGTCACTACACTCCGTCGTCCATGACCGAGCCCCAGCGCGAGTTTCATTGAGAATATTCGGGGAGGAAGCGTGACTCCTCCCCGGACTCCTCGCCCCCGGGTTATCGACAATCTCGGGGGCGACGCCCTCCTTCTTTTCTTCGCCAAAAATTTGGCCGCTTGCCTCCTCCTTTCGCATCATTATTAGTAGATTCGTTCCGGAGGCTCTCATGTTGTTTCGTTCCTTGATGTTCGCGTGCGCGATGGTCGGCGCAGCTTTGTTTTTGAGTAATTGCAAGGCATTGACCACGGCTTATAACGCGGTCTTATATGAAACCACCGAGTCGGGCGAAGCGAGCAATGTCGTCGTAGTGGGGGACTACGCGTACGCGGCGCTGGCCGGCAAGGGTCTTGGAATTCACGAAAGCGCTACCGGACGGCGAATCGCCCTGGTTCCGCCTCCCCCGGGCACATTGAGCGTCGACGACCTGGCCGCGGCCGACGGCCTTCTCTTCGTTTTGGATGCGCGCAAGCCGGGCTTCCTTTCCACCATGGACATCCGCAAGACGCCCGCGCGTCCCGTGCCCGCCTCCACGGCGACCATGGTCAACGTGGAACCCTTCACCGGTGTATCGGCGTCGAACGGTATCGTGGTCGTGTCGGGTGGAACCTCGCGATTGGAAATCCTGACCTATACGAAAGACGGTAAGCTCGGCGCGACGCGGGCGAGCACGGACCTGGGGCGCGGACAACCCGATGTCCTGGTTGCGGGAGATGTCGCCTATGTTTCCACGCACTTCAGCGGGCCCCGCTTCGGCGTTGCCTTGATTCGCCTCAAGGCTCCCCCGGCGGCGCCTGAGATGCTCGGCAAATTGGAATTGCGCGAAGCCGGCTTTACGTCGGGCGGAATCAAGCCCGCGAACTTCCCCATTGAGACGGCGCTGGTCGGTTCGACTCTGCTCACGGCCCACGGCGGCGGACTGGCGGTCATCGACGTCGGTAATAAGACGAAACCCCGTCTCCTGAAGAACCTGGACCCGGGCTTCGCGGCGGTCAACGTGGATGCGCGCGGCAATCTGGCCGCGGTCGTGGGCGGCGGCAAATCCGATTCACGCGTGGCGCTGGTGGACATTTCCAATCCCGCCCAGGCGAAGATCATCAAGACCATTCCACTGGGCAAGGATGCTCACGCGACAAGCGTCACGATAACGAACGAAAAAATCGTCATCGCCGCGCGCAAGCGAGGCGTGATTGTATTGAATCGGTAGGTCCTCAATGCAGAGTTTATAATCGCACTAACACCGCGTATTCTAAAAAACTCACCAAGCCCGCGAAATCAACCCAACGAAGCGGTTAAGGGGTCCGGGGACATCCGCAAGTCCCCGGCGAGGGAGGGCCT
>CAZGYS010000163.1:9441-11162 GCA_964530305.1 uncultured Leptospiraceae bacterium | reverse complement strand
ATCGAAACTGATGCGCGGCGTGGCTTGCCTTTGCAAGTTCAAGGAGGAGAAGACGCCGCTCAAGAAGAGCAAGGCGACGATCATATGACTGACCCGGGGATGTTTCAGCAGGTATTCGGTGATTTTGATCATGACTTGCTCCGTGATGTTCGCCGCGTTTTTTCGCTTTTGCGATCGGCGGCGATTTCTCGCGCGAAAATTTTTCCGGGAAACGTCTTCCACACGCGCGCATAATTACGTTCGCTGGACAGTTCGCGCCATTGCCAACCATCCAGATAAACGTTCAAATGGCGACACAGCTCATCGTCCAGATCCGGTCGCCGTCCGATGGCTTGCTCGTATTCGCGCATCTCGGACTCTTCGCTCAGCATGAACAGGGAAATGCATCCAAGCTCCAGGTAGAAGGTCCCGCTCGCCACGTCCAGGGCCCGTCGCCCCCGGGGCAGCGCTAAATCGCCCGCGCGAATCCCGTCCTCGATGGGACCAAGATACGTTTGGTGTAATTGCCGCTCCAGGCGACGCCCCTCGTCCAATCGCTCCCGGGAGGCTTTTTCCAGAACCAGCGGCCCGCGCGTGGAGACGTCGCAACGAAACAGTATGGGATGACGACGCGCGTAAAACGAATACGCGAACACCTGCGCGATGAACCGTTCCCTGGGCGATCCCGCGAAAGCGTCCGCTCGGCGGGAATAATCCGCCATGATGCGTCGGCCCAGGTTTCGAATGGCCACGAAGAGATCTTCCTTTCCGGCGAAGCTATTGTATACGGTGCCCTTGGAATAACTCACTTCCGCGACCACGCGATCCATGGTCAGCGCGCTGAAGCCGTCGGCTTCGATGACCCGCAACCCGGCTTCCATGATTTCGGCTTCCCTGCGCCCCGCCTCTTCCTGTGTTATGACTTTCGGCATCTTTCCTGACGATTCGTCAAAATAAAAACCAACCCTCGACAAAGTCAACAATAACTGTACGGATCCCTCCCGAAGCGGGTGGGCAAGGATAGAATGTCTTCACCAGATCCGCGCCCTCAAGGGTGGGATCCTTGGACCGGGAGGCGGCGGAGGCGGATTTATATCACTGAAACGGACAGAGGAAAAGCAGAAAGGGAATCCGAAAATGCACGCCAAGAACGAAGAGGGGCCCTGGCGCGCGGGAAACGCTATTTTTTGCGATTCTTTTTGCGATCGCGAGCTTCGATTTCCGTCAGGCGCGCGTTGAGCCAGACGGCCGAGGGCATGGTCTTGCCGTTTTTGAGGCGGACTTTGTAGGCGATTCCGGTCCAGGAAGACTTCGTGCCCAGGTATTTGATAAAGTGGCGCGCGGTGCGGATGCGGCTTTTTGTCCGCGAATATTTGTAAGCCAGGTGGGATTTAGCCCGCGCGGCTTTATGCTCCACCCCGTTGCGAATGAAAACCATGCCCTTCGCCTTGCCGATTTCATTCAGGAGGGCCTGGATTTTCTGCCGTTCGGTCAGGGGCTTCGCCGAAAGCGGCGCTGCCAGGGCCATGGTGAGAAACAGAATTCCCGCCATAATCGGGGCCGACTTGAGGATAGAGCGTTTCATATTCGTGCCTTGCATGCTGAACTCCCGCCCCCTTGGACGGACCTGAGCCCGTCAGGGTTCCCGGTCAAAATACACAAAAAGCCGAAAAATGCCGGCGGAAAATCCCCGTCCGCCCGGAAAATCGCGGACATTTCAGCCGTCGAATTCCAGTCCGATT
>CAZGYS010000163.1:0-9431 GCA_964530305.1 uncultured Leptospiraceae bacterium | reverse complement strand
CCTCCATACGCCCGTCCGCGCAGACGAAGCGCGCCGCATCCACCTGCGCGTCGTGGGAAAAGCGATACGTAGTCATGCGCCCCACGAATTTCGCGCCGTATTTCACGTCCACGAACTTGAGCCAGGCGATGATGTCCATGAGCTCATGGGACATGAATTCATAGTTGAACGTTCCACCGCCCACCCGCGCGTCGAATTTCGAACGCGGGTTATGCAGGCGATCCTCATCGGCGAACAGCACGTTTTCCTTCGTCACCGCGCTCTTGCCCGTACTGTTGTCGCCCAGCAGGTCCATCATTTCGCGAGTCTCGTCGGGAGAGCGAAACGAAGGCGTGCGCGCGTCGCAAATGAAAGCGAAGAATTCCGGCTCCATTGCGGCGACGATACGCTGCGCTCCCACCACCTGGCCGGGATACGCAATCTGATGATCCAGAATCAGACGATGGTCGCCCTGATCCGGCTCCATGATCATATAGCCGTCGTCGAATTGAAGCGCGAAGCGATCTCCGGGCGTAACGAATCGCGTTGGGCCGGCGTCCCGCGTCTTGCCTTGCAGGGCGCGCAGGAACGCGGCATTGCAATCGTCGAACAACGGGAAGCTGGCCGCGTTCAGGCGAAAGTCCAGATCCAGGTTTAAGGCCGTCAAGAGCGCCAGGGGATGTTCGATGACGCGCACGGGCCCCAGTTGAATATTGAGCTTTCCCTTTTCCAGGTGCTCGACCAGCAGAGGCAGGGATCGGGGTTCACCTTCGCCCTCGAGATCGATGCTGGGAATCGCCTCCGCGCGGGGAAGCATCTCAACGGTCATGGGCGTATTCTCAAAACTGGCGATGCCTTCCACCACGACGCTCGCGCTTAACTCATAGGAACGATTGGGATCGGACGCGGGAGCCGGCGCGCGAAACTCATCCGGCACCGGGAGAATATCGCGCAGGCGATCCTCCCGCATACTTTTCAAATGATTCACGTCGCGCTGAAGCATCATGGGCCGCGATTCTAAGCAAGCCCCCGTACGCGTCCAGCCATTCCCCGCGAGGGATTGCGATTCCGGACCGCGGTATTTTACGGCGATGTAAAATACCGCGGTCCGGAATAGCAAGCCCCCGTACGCGTCCAGCCATTCCCCGCGAGGGATTGCGATTCCGGACCGCGGTATTTTACGGCGATGTAAAACTTTGACCCGTGATTTCCGACCGGTGCGCCTTACCTTTTGAAAGTCCGGGGATTTCGAGGGCGAAATTTCGTGCCCGGGAACAACGCGCCATGGCAAAAACCAATCGCGCAATCATCGGCCGCGCGAAATCTGGTCCTATCATGAGCGCAAACGCCAACTCGGGAACACCCGCGGACAACACGAATCAAGAGGCCCCCCGCCCCATCACTCTGGACGGCCCCGCCGGTTCCGGCAAAAGTACCGTGGCGAAAATCCTGGCCGATAAGCTGGGTTACATCCACGCCGATTCGGGGGCCATGTATCGCACGGTGACCCTGGCCCTCATGGAAAAGCTGAGCCCCGGCGCGTCCCATCCCGAGTTCGCCGAAAAACTGGCCGGCGAGAGCCCGGACTTCCGAGAGCTGGGTTGCGCGGTGGCGCTGGTGGACGGCAAGCAGGCGAATCTCATTCAGGGAGAATCCGTGGGCGATCGCATTCGCACGCCGGAAGTCACCGCTCGTATTCGCTACATCGCCGACAATCGCGCCTACCGGGAAGCCGTGAACGAACTGCTGCGCGATTTCGCCCGCCAGGCGCCCCTGGTCGTGGACGGTCGGGACATCGGAACGGTGGTTTTCCCGGACGCGCCCTGCAAATTCTTCCTGGAGGCCTCGGCTCGGATCCGGGCCGAACGGCGATTGGGTGAGTTCCAGGAAAAGGGTCACTTGAGCCAGGACGCCGGGGATCAGGAATCCCAGTTGAAGCGCCTGGAGGCCGACATTGAACGCCGCGACGCGGAGGATCGCTCGCGGCCCTTCGGCGCGCTCAAACAGGCCGAGGACGCTATTCTTATTGACACTTCAGGCCTGGATATAAATGCTGTAGTCTCCCAGCTCTTAAGCTATTTACAAATAAAATTCTGAAATCAATCGGAGCACGGACGGTCCAGGCTAATTAGAAGAACTTGAAATAGTGCCTGAAACGGCGCTGTTTGTCACGTAAGCCAGAAAGTAAGCCGAAAGCGAACGACGGAATTCCGGCCTACCGGGTCCGCGCAATCGCCCAGCATCGCTCGACATCTTCTCTCAGCCAAAGCATCTATTACCGCCGCCCGGCTCAATCGGATCACTTCCCATCATGACGACTTCGAACCCTTCCGCCACCCCGTTCGACCTGGATCAAGACGAACGGAATTCCATGGAGGAAATCCTCAAGCAGGCGGATGAACCAGGCAGCTTCTCTAAAGGAGAGGTCATCCAGGCCACCGTAATCCAATCGGATGATCAGCTGGTATATCTCGATATCGGCAAGAAGCAGGAAGGCCAGGCGGATCGCGGGGAATTCCCCGAAGCACCCGCTCCCGGCACCGACATTCAGGTCGTAGTCGTTCAGACTTCGCCCGACGGTCCCGTTCGTCTTTCCAAGAAAGAAGCCGATCGCCGCGTATCCTGGGAGAACATCCGGGAAGCCCATGAGAACGGCGTGCAATTGCGCGGCAAGGTTCTCAAGGCCGTGAATCACGGCTACCTGGTGGAAGTCGACGGTCTTGAGCTGTTCCTGCCCATGTCCCATTCATCGGACCGGCCCGGTCGCAAGACCGCCAAACTGGCCCAGGGCAAGGAACTGGATTTCAAGATCCTGGAACTCAAGGAAAAACATCGCTCCGCCGTCATCAGCCATCGCGCCGTCATTGAGGAACGCAATGACGCCAGTTGGAACGAGCTGATGGAAAAACATAAGGAAGGAGACGTGCTGGAAGGCACGGTATCGAAAATCGTCTCCTTTGGTATTTTCGTAAACATCGCCGTGGAAGCCGGCAACATCGAAGGCCTCCTGCATCAGTCGGACATCAGCTGGCGCAAGTTTCCCCGCTTCAAGGGCATGTTCAAGAAGGGAGAAGCCGTTCAGGTGAAACTCCTGACCATGGACCGGGAAAACAATCGCCTCTCCCTGGGCCTCAAGCAATTGACCGAGGATCCGCTGGAGTGGGCCAAGCGTGAACTGCAGGTCGGCGGAACCGTCACCGGCAAGGTTACCAGCATCACCGATTACGGCGCCTTCATTGAAATTCGCGAAGGTCTGGAAGGTCTGATTCACGTTTCCGAACTCACCTGGGCCAAGCGCGTAAAACATCCCCGTAATTATCTGGAAAAAGATCAGGAAGTGCAAGCGCAAGTTCTGGATTTCGATTTCGAGTCCAAGCGCATCTCACTGGGACTGCGCCAGCTTCAGCAAGACCCCTGGGATTCAGTGGGTGAAAGCATCAAAGCGGGTGATTCCCGCGAAGGTGAAGTTACCTCCATTACGAAGTTCGGCGCGTTCGTGGAAGTCCTGCCGGACATCGAGGGTCTGATTCACTTCAATGATTACTCCTGGGACGACAAGATCGACCGCAAGATGCTCAAGAAGGGAGATAAGGTTTCCTACAAGATTCTTGAGATCAACCTGGCCGAGCGTCGCCTGTCCCTGGGCATCAAACAACTGACCGCCAGTCCCTATGAAGTACTGCGCAAGAAGTACAAGAACGGCCAGGTGCTGGAGTGCGAGATCAAATCCATTACCACTTTCGGCATGTTCATCGAGGTAGAGACCGGTTACGAAGGTCTCGTGCACATCTCAAACATCCCCCTGAAGCAGGGAGAGACCCTGGAAAGCCGCTATAAAGTGGGAGACAAGGTCAAGGCCGCGTTGCAGAAAATCGACGTGAACGCGCAGAAAATCGCGCTGTCCATCAAGGCCTTCGAGCGCAAGGAAGAGAAAGCCATTATCGATCAGTATCTCAAGAAAGACGATTCCCCTTCCACTTCCAGTCCTTTCGGTTCATTCTTCAAGCAGGATGTCAGCTGATATCGGCCGCGCGCGGCTCATCTAAAGAACCCGGCAATCAACCGGGGCGGACGGAATCCCGGTAAAATCGCGACTTAAGAATTCTTATTAAACAAAACGATCTAAAACGAGTAAAGAGTATCCATGGCAAGACGACGGCGAAGAACAGCGGAAAAAGCACAGGAGATTCGAACGGAGGCCGCGGCCCTCGATCCCCTGCGCGATTTTGACGGCAGCAAGGGCGAATACTACGTAGCCCGCTTTTTTCAATTCCTGCGGGACAATCTCCGTAACACGTTGATCATCATCGGCCTCACCGTTGTGGTCGTATTCGGCGGCGCTTCCTTCTGGGCCTGGTCCAATGAGAAAGCGCGCGAAGGCCTGGTGGAATACGAGAATATGGTCAAGGAGCCCATCTTCAAGACCGGCCCCACCGCGGGTAAAGCCGCCATGGAGCGGGCCATCGTTAAACTGAACAAGTATCAGGAAAAATACGGCGACAGCGGTGCTCAAAATCGCGCCGACCTGAAAAAAATCGAACTGCATTCCGCCCTGGGCCAGAAAAAGAAAGCGGCCGAGCTCGCTTTGCGCATCGCGTCGGGCCTGAACTATCCGGACCAGCGCGCTTACTTCTTTCTTCGCGCCGGGATTTTGTATGAAGACTCGGGCGAATTCACCCGCGCCCAGGAAGCCTATGGTCGCGCCTCCGCCCTCATCACGGCGGACAATTATTCCAAGGCCGTCGCCATGTTCGGCAATGGTCGCTGCTTGATCAAGATGGGCAAGACCAGCGAAGGGCGTAAGGTCTTGAGCAAGATGATGGCCATGAAGGGCAATATCTATCGCCTCAACGAGCTTCGCGCCGCGGCCACCGCCTTTCTCCTCAGCCAGAAATGAGCACGCCCTTGACCATAGCCCTGCCGGCCGGACGCCTGGCGGGGGAAAGCACCGCCTTCTTTCGTAAGTGCGGCCTGGCGGATTTCCAGATTCCGGAGAAGTCCCGGGAACTGCTCTTTTATGATTCCACGGGCGATTATCGCATCGTGCTGGTTCGCTCGCAAGACGTACCAACCTATGTCCTGCAGGGCGGCGCGGACGTGGGCATCACCGGTCGGGACGTGTTGGCCGAACGCGGTTATGAACTGACCATGCCCCTGCAATTGCACTTCGGTTATTGTCGCCTTTCGCTGGCCGCGCCCGAGGCCAACTGCGAAGGACTGCTCCAGAAGCCGCACCTTCGCGTAGCCACCAAGTATACGAATCTCGCGCAGAATTTCTTTCACGGTAAGGGCATCAGCATCGAGGTGATCAAGCTCTACGGCTCCATCGAAATCGCGCCGCTTCTGGGCATGGCCGACTGCGTGGTGGATCTGGTGAGCACGGGAGCTACCCTCGCCGCCAATGGTCTGCGCGAAATGGAGGCGATTTTCGAATCCACGGCCATGCTGGTGGTGAATCGCGCGGCGATTGCCCTGCAGACCGAGCGCATTAATTTGCTGCTGGAAAAGTTTCGCGCGGAACTGGCGCGAGAGCGCGAAGCCGGCGCCGGCGCCTGATTTATTTTCCCTTACACTTAGGTTTTACCACGGCGATTTTACAGCCCCCACCGCTACCCGACTTGAACAACCAGGGAGCCGTCGGATTGCCCGCACTCCACAAACCCACTTTCTTTTTGCGCGCACGTCTTTCAAGGGCCTTGTATTCGCGGTAATGGGCCGAACCTGTTTTCGGTCCCGGCCGCGTCCAGGCCATGCCGGAGGCCACCATGTGCCTCCCCACCGAGTTACGACCGCGAACGCCGCTGATGTGCACATGGGCGGACACGACTCCCGACGCCGGTAGTTTCGTCTGGAGGCGAATGTACACCAGGCGCTATGTATTTCCGAAGGGACTCCCGAGAACGGGTAAAGTATGGCTGCCCTCGTTCGGGCGCGTCGATTCCCCGTACGCGAACCATGCGATTGACCCGGCCCAGGCGAACCCAGATTGTATCTCCGCTGGAGACGCGCACGACCCGCCCCGGCCTATCCGCCGCGGCGACCGGGGACGCCGAAAGTCCCATCAGCAAGAACGCAAGGGCGGCGGCGAACAAGGAACGAATCATCATGAAAAAAATTTACGCGTGCAAGCCGTCGCGGGCAAGCAGTTTTTCAGCGCTTAATTTCCGAAAAGATGGCCCGAACGGCAAAGGGGCGAAACAGCGCCGCCAGAAAACGTTGCCAGCCGGGCAAGGAAGCGCGGAGATCACGAACATAGTCGTCCACGTCCCGGGTCTGGAACTGGAGAATCGCCTGGGATTCGCGCGTGTCGTACCAATCGAGATAGTAGGGCCGACCTTGAAACCGATCCCAGGGAATGTGTTCCTCGCGCAGATTACTGATTGCGCCTTGAAGCGATTTAATGAGAAAATCCTTAAAAAGCATGCGGCAGTTTTCGCCGCCGGACCCGATGAAGATTTTCCGCGAAGCGCGATCATCCTCGATCATGTTGCGCACGGCCACGGCCAGGTCCCGCACGTGGACCGGCTCGACGCGGGTGCGCAGGTCGATGCGCATGCCGAAATTGCGCAGTTCCTTGCCGGGGCGAAAGGTCGGATTCATAATCGCCGAGAAGCGAATGATGCGCCAGTCCAGAGAGGAAGCGCGCAGCATGGTTTCGCATTCGATCTTGTGGCGAGTATAATTACTCGTGGGCGTCGGCTCCCGCTCCAGGGTAATGGGCGGCTCCTCCTCCAGCGTAGGTCCGAAAACCGTCACGGATGAGGAAAAGACAAAGGGCGCCCCGGGGCAATGCCGACCGGCCAGTTCCATCAGGCGACGGGTTCCCTCCACGTTGATGTCCCGCGCGCGTTCGGCCCGGGTCTCCGAGAAGGGCGGAATGATAAAGGCGATGTGGACGATGGCCTCGACGGAGTTTCCGGCGAAGGCCGCTTCCAGGGATGCCCGGTCCGTCAAATCGCTCCAGTGGACGCGAAGGTTACCGGGCGCGCCGGCGGCGATTCGTTCCAGCAGGCGCGCGCCCTTACGGGTAAAACGATTCCGAACATCCAGGGCCAGGACGTCTCGACCTTGAGCGAGCAACTCTTCTACGATGTATCGCCCCGCGTTACCGAAGGCACCCGTCACCAGAATCGCCATGGGCCGTCACCACACGCGATTCATGCCGTTCAGCGCGGCGACGCGATAGGCTTCCGCCATGGTCGGATAGTTGAAGGTGGTATCGATAAAATAGCGCAGGGTGTTCGCCTCTCCCGGCTGAGCCATGATGGCCTGGCCGATGTGCAGGATTTCGGAGGCTTGATAACCGAAACAGTGAATGCCTAGAATTTCCAGCGTTTCGCGATGAAACAGCAGCTTCAGCATGCCCACGGTATTGCCGGTGATCTGCGCCCGGGCCAGATTGCGAAACATGGCATGGCCCACTTCATAGGGAACTTTTTCCGCGGTAAGTTCGCGCTCGTTCTTGCCCACGGACGAAATCTCAGGGCTGGTGTAAATGCCGGTGGGAATGTCCTCGATGAGCTTCGTATCCTGGGTGCCGTCCACCAGGTGCCCCGCGGCGAAGCGTCCCTGGTCGTAAGAAGCGCTGGCCAGACTGGGAAAACCCACCACGTCTCCCACGGCATAGACGTGTTTGAGCGCCGTGCGATAGTCCGCGTCCACGACGATATTACCGCGATGGTCGATTTCGACGCCCAGTTCCCTTAAGCCCAGGTCTTCCGTATTACCGCTGCGTCCATTGGCCCACAGGAGCACGTCGGTCTTGAGTTGTTTGCCGGATTTCAAATGCAGCACGACGCCGTCGTCCGCCGGTTCGACCTTCGCGTATTCCTCATTGTGACGAATCAATACGCCTTCGTCACGGAGATGATAACTCAAGGCGTCGATGATTTCATCATCCAGAAACTCCAGCAACTTGCCGCGCGTGTTGATCAAGTTCACCTTCACGTCCATGTTCCGAAAGATGGACGCGTATTCGCAACCGATGACCCCGGCACCGTAGATGGTAATGCTCCGGGGCGATTCATTCATGCGCAGGATGCTGTCGCTGTCCTTGATGCGGGCATGGGAAAAATCAATGTCGGGCGGATGATACGGCCGCGAACCAACGGCGACGATAAAGGCTTTGGCTTTGTAGACTTTTTCCGCGCCGCCCTCTTCCTCCACCTGGATGGTGTGTTCGTCCAGAAAACGAGCCTTGCCGTGCAGGACGTCCACGCGATTACGCGAATAGAAACCGCGCCGAACGCGGGTCTGGTTTTCGATCACCGAGCGAGCCCGTTCGAGCATGCCCGGATACGAAACATGAGCGGCCGCGGCGGCCTGACGAAAGATGGGATGGGACTTGAATTCCACCAGGGCATGCACGGCCTGGCGAAGGGTCTTGGAAGGAATGGTACCCCAGTGAGTGCAGCCGCCGCCCACGGATGAGAACTTCTCCACCATGGCCGCGGACTTGCCGGCCTTCACGGCTCGCATGGCCGCGCCTTCGCCGCCGGGGCCGCTGCCGATTACGATTACATCATATTCAACTTCGCTCATAAAAGAAAAACTATACCTCGCCGGAATTCCGGAATCCTTTCGCGCCCCGCGCTTCAGTCCAGGGGAGCGTTCAACACGCAACCGTATCGTTCGGAAACGAAGCGCGCGCTGTTGGTGCGCCCCAGACCGCTGACGGTCACCACGCGCTTCGCCGCGTCCAGCTTGAAATCACTGATGGCGACGTACTTGCGCACGTAATTGTGGCAGAACTTTTCGTCCCGCCCCACGACGAACAGGCAGGAGCACATCTCCTTCGCGTACAGCGATGAGATGATGGAAGGGAACACGCGGATGTGGGAAAAGTTCATGAGCACCCAGACGCCCACCGCCCCTAGAAAAAGCAGCAGACCCGTTCCCAGTATTTTAAAGAATTTTTTCATTTGGGTTCCTCGATGGAAAATTCGCGCAGGCGATTCGCCGCGTTTACTTAGCGGCGGCCCGGACGACGTATTTCAAGAACTCATTAATGCTGAACGAGCCGTCCTTGTCGTCCCCCACCCGCACGGCCACGATGTCCAGCGACGGGATGACAAAGATATACTGCCCCTCGTGCCCCCGGGCCATGAAGGTATCCGCGGGAGCATCGGGATGGGGTCGCTTGATGCCTCTTTCACGCACGGGAAGATTCAACCACCACTGGGCGCCCTGACGACCGTCCAGAAAGTCCTCGTTCACCGGCTGCTGATAGAAACCGGGCGCCAGGGTCGTGGAATAAGCTACCCAGCCCTCCGCTAGAATGCGTTTTCCGCTCCAGACGCCGTCGTTTAAGAAAAGAAAACCAAAACGCGCCATGTCCCGGGGCGTCATATACAGATACGAAGAGCCCACGTAGGTACCCTTCGCGTCTTTCTCCCAGACGGCGGACTTAATGCCGATGGGGTTGAAGAGTTTTTTCCAGGGGTAATCCCCGT
>CAZGYS010000162.1:0-11176 GCA_964530305.1 uncultured Leptospiraceae bacterium | reverse complement strand
CTAGCGCACGCCGAAGGCGAGCGGACCGGAAGCACGGTGGGGATTGCCCATGCTCGCCGGAACAGTCCTTGTAAAATACCTGGACCGATTGTGCGCCGGGACTTATCTTTATATGTGAAACACAGGGACGGAGTTTAGACCGTGACGGACAGCATCAAAGACATAGAAGAAGAGCTACCCAGACTTCAGGACGAGTCAAAGGCTGATTATGATTCAAAAATCGCCTCGGACGTCGAAACCCGCGGAATTCGGGTTCGAGCCGTGGCCCGCTACATGCCGGAGCACTCCAGCCCCGAACAAGAACGTTATTTCTTTTCTTACCGAATCGTCATTTCCAATGAGGGTTCCGAACCGGCCCAACTGCTTTCGCGTCACTGGATCATCATTGATTCGGACGGGAAGCGCAATGAGGTCCAGGGGCCCGGTGTCGTAGGACATACTCCGCGCCTGGAACCCGGCGAACACTTTGAATACTCCAGTTTCTGTCCCCTGGAAACCGATTTCGGAACCATGGAAGGTTCCTACACCATGACCACGGACGAAGGCGAGGAATTCGAAGCTCGCGTGGCCCGCTTCTACCTGGCCATGAACGCGCCCGCGCCGGCGGAAGATTGATTCTACCCGTAAGCTTGAGGAGGCCTGAACGCTGGTTGAACCGCGAAGCTTTCGGGAGCTGCCCGCGGCGGGAGACTTTAACTTACCTGGTCTTCGCTCGCAGCAAGCGCGCGAGTTTGTAGTAGCGTAGGCCCCGGGCCAATTGATACGTAGCCGGACTCGTGCGGGTTGCCGGTTTAGGCTTGTATCCGCTCTCCATGAATTTGCGCGTGAATTTGATCAGCCACGCTTCGCCGTTTTCCTGGTTTTGATTGCGGCCGATGCGTTCCAGGTAAGTCATCAGCGCATCGTATCCCCGCTTGTCGCGCGCGTTCGCGTCGGCTCCTCCGGCAAGTAGTGTCTCAACGATCTCAAAGCTCGGCAAGGGGCCTTCGGGATGCACATGAATATTGTACATCAGCGCCGTGCGCCCCAGGCGGTCGCGCGCCTTGACGTCGGCGCCTCGGGAAAGCAAGTATCGTAAATGTTTCGTGGAATCGCCCGCGGCCACTTCCAGCATCAAGACCGTTCGCCCTTTCTTGTCCACCGCCTTTATGTCGGCACCTCGCTCCAGCAGTAATCTATAAACCGGGATAGAGACACCGGCTTCGGCCGCGATAAGAAGAGGCGTTCGTCCCCGACGGTCCCGTTGCCTGACGGATTGCCCCGCGTCGAGCAGGATGGCGACCAACCTCGCGCCCGCGTCGTATGGCACGCCGGTTTCAACATATCGCAGCAACAGGGTCGGTTCGCCGGGTTTTGAGCGCGCGAAACGTATGCCCTGTTTCAGCAGATGACGAACCATGGCCGGGCGCGTCTCGAACACCTGATGTTCCAGGAAGGTACGGCCTCCGGGGGAACGAGCGGTCGCGAATTTCTCCCCGGATACCTTGAGCAGAAGTTCATAGCTCGCCGGTTGGGTCGCGTACCAGATGGGGGTAAGGCCGCGAAGATCCTTAATGTCCGCCCGAGCACCGCGACTCAAGAGAGCTCGGACTATTGCGGTCTTACCTTTTTCCGCGGCATAAGAGAGGGCCGTGCGTCCCGCTTGATTTCGAAAGTTCAGGTCCGAGCCCTTCGCCAGCAGGGCCATGGCCGAGCCGTCCAGGTTACCGCGTATGGCGGCGATAAGCGACGCTTCGGTGGACTTCGCCCCCGCTCGGAGCAGTAGCTCGGATGCATCGGCTCGTCCCCACCTTAACGCATAGTCCAGCGAAGTGCGACCACGAATGTCTCGTCGATTTAGATTCGCGCCGGCGGCGATGAGAGTCTTCATCGCCGCGATATTTTTGTTGAGTACGGCGTGATACAGGGCAGTGCGTCCTTTATCGTCCGAGTAATCGGGATCGGCGCCGGCATTCAGCAGGGGTTGCAAGAGATCATTGATGCCCTTTTCGATCAAATAGGGTAATGGCGAAATCCTGGCTGAATATAGTGACCGGAGCGGCAAGTCGGCGCGCGCCCCGTGTTTCAAAAGCACGCGAACCAGGTCGTAGTCTCGCCTGATTAACGCGGCGCCGAGGGCCGTGTAGCCGCCTTTATCAGGTGGATTCGGGTCGGCTCCATTTCGTAGTAAAAGCAACGCATACTGCTTGCGACGAAGATAGTCGGATGCCTTCAAACTGAAATTTTCACCGTGCTCGTGACCCATGAGCAGCGCCAGTAAGGCTGTTCGTTGCGCGCTATTGCGCTGGTCCAGGGGAGCGCCCGCGGCTTTTAGAATGGTCAGGGATTCGGTCACATGCATCAGTGTTTTTCGTGGGTAGCGGTTTTTCCTTCCGAAAGCGGATGGAGCCTCGAATACGGAATATACAACTTTCCAGCCTGCGTTCCCGGCGGCCTCGCGCCCCAGGGGCGATTTCATGATTTCGCGCAGGACCTCAGGATTCGCGGCCCGGCACGCCGTACGCAGAATCGCCGCGTACTCTTTAGAGGGTCGTTGACGGACGCGGGCCATTTTGACGAAGGCGGGAGACATGTGTCGCGTTCCGCGAATAAGTATGCCTCTCATGCGGACCCGCCGGCCTCTCAGGGTAACTTCCCGTGTATTCAGATCTATCAAGACAAGGCCTTCCAGGTCGGCATCGGTTAAATTCACATTAGAAAGGTCCGACCGGGCAAGGACCAGATTCTCAAGGGAGGCAAAATTCAGGTCGGCGTTCTTCAGAGAGAGGCTGCGCATGCTCCCGCCGCTGAAGACGGCTCCCTTCATGGAAGCTTGCCCCAGGTTGCCGCCCTTCAAGCGAACATTGAGCCAGCGCGAGTAGTTCAGCTTCGCGCCGCGCAGGTTTACGTTCGCGAAGGTTTTGTCCTCAAAAACGGCCTCAGTTAAATCACATCCCGGACATTGGCCCGTTCGGAGAAACCGCTCCACATGTTCCGGATTCGCGCCGGGCAGGGAGGCCGCCGGAATCAGAAGGGTCGTGAGCAGCGCCCATCGCCTTAAGGTTCGAAAAGAGATAAATGTTCCGTTCATCGAAGAGCTCTCATTTTGCGCCGTATCTTCTCAACAGGGCAATCATCTTTCGCATGTGATATTTGCGGGCCAACGAAAGCGCGGTTTGCCCGTCCTTTGCGCGATGGCGCAGATGGCGGCCACGCAGTCCCTGGCGAATCAACCATCGTGCGCAGGATAAGCGTTCCGCGGCTTTGCCCTTCCAGTAGCGTTGTTTCGGAGCGGCGGCCAGCATGTGCATCAGTACCGTGTAACCGCGTTGATCACGAAGTCGCAGGGCCGGCTTGTATCGCTTCAGCAGGGTTTCGGCGATCTCAAGCGTCGGTATGCGCCTGGAACCGGGACCGTCGAAGGAGGCGTCCGTAAACGCATACATAAAAGCCGTGCGACCGTCTTTGTCGCGTGCATCCGCCCGCGCCCCCGCGGTGAGCAGGGTTTTGAAAATTTCTTTTTTCGTGCCGCCGGCCGCAAGCATGAGCGGAGTGCGCCCTTGTTTGTCCCGGCTTTCAATGGGCAAGCCGTTTTGAATCAACCACTTTGTGGTCTTCGCGGATTCGCTGTAGCTTACCTGTATCAGAAGCGCGTTGTTTCCCCGGGCATCACGCGTTTGCAGTGAAGCGCCGGCTTGCTTGAGTTTTTTGTAAAGCGCTACCCCCGCGTAGTTCTTCGCGGCATAAGTTATGATGGAATCGCCGCCCCGGGTTTGCTCGTGTAGCAGGTTCGGAGCGCCAATTAAGAACGCTCCGATGCGGTCCCGTCCACGAGTACTGCTACGCAAGGCTGAACGGCCCAGGTAAACCATCAATAGATTTCGGCCGGCAGTATCCCGGGTTCTTAGAAGGCTTGCGTCCTTTATCAGGTGAAAAAAAAGCAAATCGTCGCCGCGCATGATCGTTTTCATTACCAGATTGCGACCTTGCTTGTCGCGGACGTCCTTTCGCGCTCCGGACTTTACCAGCAGGTCGTACATGGGTGATGTTCTTGCCAGATGCAAAACGGGGGTGTCGGTCTTGTCCTTCGCGTTCACGGACGCGCCCGCTTGCAATAGAGTACGTGTTCCATGTAAACGCCCAAGGGTCACGGCTTTCATCAGGGGTGTTCGGCCCTTCTCGTCCAGAGCCTCGATCGGGCCGCCGTCTTTTAAGATCCTGGAGATGATGCGCGCTCGCGCTTGTTCGGTTTTCGAATTCGCGGACGGCTCATCGGGAAACCCGCGTGGGGCTTTCAGGGCATAGTGCAGGAAAGAAGAGTTCTTGTAAGGCCGACGAACGGACGCGGGATACTCCGTTTGCGCGAACTCAAAAGAGCGAAAATCCAGTTCCAGAATCGCCTTCATGCGAATTCTGGTAGCCATGCTTTCCTGGTTCACCGCGGCTCGACACAAGCTGCCGGTGCCGGTGCACTTTTTCCCGCCGGGCATGCCGGTATACCGGAAGCGGGCGTTCTCGATTTTGATGTTTCGAAAAAACAGGGTCTTGAAGTCGGCGAAACTTAAGTTCGCGGCGCGCATGTCGGTGTCGAATATCTTGACCAGGCGAAAGCGCGTGGACGCGAAGTCGACGCGCCGAAGGTCGCACTTTAAGAATTGGACGCGTAGAAGTTTCCCTTTGTTCCAGAATGAACCGCTGAAGTCCGCGGTATCGAGTTTGGTGTCTCGGAAAAAAGAACCGGTCAGCCGCGTCCCCTTGAAGCTGGAATTGGTGAAGGTGGAGTCGAAAATTTCAGCGTAGGCCAGGTTCGCGTTATCCAGGTTGGCCTGGCTCAAGTTGACGCGCATGAGGCGAGCACCTCGCAGATTCGCGCCCTTGAGGTCGGCACCCGTCAAGTTTACGTCGGTGATGAAGGCCCGTTCCAGATTGCAGCCGGGGCACTGCCCGGTGCTTTTGAATTTCGCCACGTCCTCGGGTTTCGCGGCTTCAAGAGGCGTGAACAGGAAAGTTAATAGAAGGGGCAACACTGCCGGCTGGTATTTCATCCTTCCTCCTCGGGGCTTGCGGCATGATTTGGCTTCAGGTGAATCTCCGGCGGCGGCACGGCCTTAAAGCCCGCCGGTTCCGGCCCCGGTTTATTTTCGTTTTCGCGTCCCCGATCAAAGAAGCGCGTGGTGGGATAGGCAAAGTGAATATCCTGCCGTTTCTGAAAGGCCCGCAGCACCGCCTCCCAGATTTGCTGTTCGGTCGTCCGCCGCTGGCGTGAATGACACAGGTAGCGGATGACGAAGCGAATGCCGTTTTCGACGACGCTGGTATAGACGATGGGCGTCAGCGTGCTGTACATAATCAGAAATCGCTTTTGCGCTTCCCGAATCTGGCGCTCCATCATCTTCTCCGTTTCCGGGTCGCAGCGTTGCTGCGCGATTTCATTGAGCACCTTCTTGGCTTCCTCCCAGTTGCTTTCAAACGTTACGGTTACGGCCACCTCGTTCCAGATATAGGGAAACGCCTGCGTATAATTGGCCTGATGCTCCGTGAAAATTTTCCCATTGGGCACGTGCACGATACGACCGGTGCTCTGGTCCGAATACACCCAGTTGCCCACTTCCATGACGCTGAACTCGAACATGCGAATATCAATGATGTCGCCGATGAGCTCGCCGATTTGAATTCTGTCGCCGATGTGGAAGGGGCGTCGACTGATGATGAACAACCAGCCCGCCATATTGGCGATGGAGTCCTTGAGGGCGATGGCCAGGCCCGCGGATACCAGGCCCAGGAACGTGATCAACGATTGAAAGCCGGTCCACCACAGTCTCCCGATAATGAGCACGGAAATGGCCGCCGCGACATAGAGCGTATTCTTGCGCCATTCGTACTTTCGCGTCGTATCCACCATGGTGCGCACGGCGATTTTCAAGGCGATGAAGCGAATCAAAAATACGACGAACAGCGCGATGACCGTCGCCAGAACGCGAATCTGCATGGCCGGTGTCAGGCCCAGTTGTTCATAAAGCCATTTTTCCATAATCGTGAATCGCCCCGCGTCATTTCCCCGACTTCGGGGCGGGAGTCGGCGTCGGTTTACGTGCTCTTAGCTCGGCCGCTTTCTCCATCTTGCGCATGAGTCGCGCCAGCTCCGCTTGAGAGCGATTGAGTTCCGTAAGTTGTTTTTCCAGTTTGGCCTTTTCCTCAAGGCGAAGTTTTCGTTCGGAGGCCAGCGCGGCTTCGCGCTTCACGGCGGCGGCGCGCAGATCCTTAACCCGGCCGCGAAGAAGGTCCAATTCCTTTTCACGGGCGGCCAGGGTGGCCGAGCGCGCGCTCAGGCTCTTCCCCGTTTCCGCCAGGCTTTTGCGCGCGGTGATGAGGGCCGCGGTCTTTTCCGTTTCGCTCTTGCGCAGGGCTTCGAGTCGGGCCCGGGTCGTGGTCAGGGAATCCTTGATGCCGGTCAGTTCCCGGTTCAGATCCGTGACGCGTTTCTTCCCCAGGGCGATTTCCTTTCGAGCCGCACCTAAATTGGATTCGCTGACCCGCAATTGTCGGCGCTGATCCGCGAAGCGTCCGTCCAGCTCCCGCAGGGCCTTTTCGCGCAGGTTCAGGGCGCTGGTGCGCGACTTGAGCAGCTTCTTGCCGCCGCCCGGTTCAGTTCCGTGTTTTTCGCGCGCAGGGCGATTTGCTCCTTCTTGTTGGCGGCCAAATCCTTTTCCAGGGAGGCGATGCGTGCTTCGCGATCCGCCAGCTTCACGCGCAAATCACGCATTTCCGAATTAGCCTGCTTGACCTCTTCCATGAGGGTCTTCGTAAATTTCTGAAGGTTCAGGCCCAGCTTACCGGACTTCTGATCGACAACCACGAGCTTGTCGACGATGCGCTCCAGGTATTTGCGCCGCTCTTCCAGGGCTTGTTTCTCAATTCCGCGCTTGATGTAGTCGGCACCCACGGAGAGCAGGGCGCTGAAGAAGAACAGGATGATTCCGATGAGTCCGATGCGGGTGATGACCCGACGGCCTTCCTCATTGTCCTCATAGAAATCGTTCAGGGTGGCGTAGATACCGTAGATAACCGTGAAGATACCGGAGATGATTTTTACCAGGTTCAGAAAGTCACGATGGGACTCGTGATCGGAAAAGAGCAGGACCACGCCGACGGAAATAAGAATCAGCGCGAAGAAAATGGGCCAGGAAAGAAAGGCTCGGGGAGAACGATCTTTCTTAAGGACCGAATAGAATCCGTAAAAACTGATCAGCAGCAAAAGACCGCTGAAACCGTACTTCATTAATTGCAGGACGAAATCATAGCCCGACATGCTTGGCCTCGGAAAAAAACGATACGGGCTCGGCCCGGCCTTGAGAAAGACGGCGCCCCCTTCCGGCGTCAAGGGGAATTCCAGGTTGCATTTTGAGCCCGGCGCAATGCATAAGACGAACATGACGCGGACGGACCGGTCCAGGCTGATTATCGTACTTGCGGCGGCCTTCACTGTATTGCCGGCTTGCGGCCCTGAGCCGGGGCCATCGCCGCGAATTTTCGACGCCTGTAAATCGCCCCGGAGTTTCCTTCGTGATTACGCGCGTGAAAGCGCTCCGTCTTCCGGACGGGCCCGGAGCGCTCCGGGTTTTCTATACGGCATCAATTATCCCTGGCGAATTTTCGCGGGCGATTTCGGCGGGATACGGCGCTGGAATCGTTCCGGCGTGGCCGGTTCCCTGGCCGTCCATCGCCGCCACTTTCGGTTAATGAAAAAGCACGGCGTGCGCGTCCTGCGGTGGTGGCTGTGGCCGGATTTTCGCGGCGACGGCATTCGGTTCTCACCGGAAGGCAAGGCACTTGGATTGGGCGGAACCGTCGCGGCCGATTTGCGCGCCGCCTTGCAATTGGCCCATGAGTTTGATATGCACTTGATACTCGTGATTTTTTCCTTCGATAACTTTCGCCCCACGCGAAAGATCGGCGGTATTCGTACGCCGAGCATGGCGCCCATGTTGCGTCGGAGTGAATTAAGGCGCGCCTTGATTGCCCGAGTCGTTTCGCCCCTGGCTAAAGCCGTGCACTCTTCGCCGCGAAAAGAACGCCTGCTTGCGTGGGAGCTGATCAATGAGCCCGAGTGGGCCATGAAGGGGCGTGGACCCGGAGGGGACCGTCCCTTTTATCCCCTGAAGGACGTGGATCCGGTGGAGTACGGGGAAATGACTTCCTTTCTCGCGGAGATGATCGCCGTCCTTCGCGGGCAAAGTCGCGCGCCCATCACGATTGGTCAGGCGGCGGCGGTCTGGGGTAATGCGTTTCGAAATCTGGATCTGGATTTTTATCAGTATCATGTTTATAATTGGATGGGTAAGGATTCGCCCTTGCAGGGCGAGCTGCCCGCCCAGGTTCGGGCGGACAAGCCCGTGCTGATCGGCGAGCTGCCGCTGGGGCCCTTGCATGGGAGAAGTTTCGCGCGGACCGCGGAGTTGATTCGCGCTCGGGGTTTCGCCGGAGCCTTGCCCTGGTCCTTCTCCACCTTGCCTCAAAAGCGATTGCGCTTACTGAAGGGTTTTCCCGAGACGCCCTGCTCGAACAATGCGCGGAATCAAAATTCGCGAAATTGATACTTGAAAAAAGGTTGCTTTTTCCCGGCGACTGTTCGGATTTGACATATACCCTATAGGGTATATGGTATAGGTCGCTCCGGCGCGGGCGGCGTGCCGGGAGGGTTGAATCATGAATTGGACCGGGAAGCTGGCCGAATACTTCACTCGCAATGGGCGTTTGTCCATGATTCTGGTGCCGACCCTGTTTCTCTGGGGTTTCATTTCCTTTTCCAATATTCCCCGGCAGTACAACCCGCGTATTACCGCTCCGGCCTTCCAGGTGGTCGTGGATTTTCCGGGCGCGCGGCGGGCCGAGGTGCTCGAACAGGTCACGCGTCCCCTGGAGAACATCATCGCCGATATTCCGGGCGTGGAGGACATTCACTCGGTAACCGAGGGCGGGGGACGGGCCTTCGTGAACGTAAACTTCTTCGTGGGACGCGATTTCGATTCGGCGAAAATCACCCTGACGGATCGGATCAACAGTCGCCTGAATCTAGCGCCCCTGGGAATTCGCGCGCCCCTGATTCGCTCCATCGACCCGGACGACGTGCCGGTGTTGGTAATCGCCCTTGCGTCGGATAAACTGGACGGCATCGAACTGCGCAAGCAGGCCTTCGGGCTGCGCAATCGCCTTACCCAAATTCCCGGCGCCACGAACATCACCGTCGTGGGAGGCCAACGCCGGGAGCTTTCCATTCGCGTGGATCCGGCTCGCCTGGCGCGAAGCGGGGTGGGATTGGCGGACATCGAGAACGCGTTGCGCAGAGCCAACATTTATCGTCCCTCGGGCGTCATCAAGGGCGATGATCGCTACATCAAGGTGGAGGCCGCCGGGACGATTCGCGGCCCCGACGACCTCAAGAATCTCACCGTGCTCACGGGCGATTTCGGACGCATTCAACTAAAGGACGTGGCGCTGATTCGCGAAGGTCCCCGGGAAATCGAGGAGTACGTGAGTCATACGCGGCGAGATTCGGGAGCGAAGGAAACCGGCGTGCTCATCAGTATTTCCCGGAGCAAGCATACCAATGTAACCGACCTTTCGCGTCTGGCCCGCGAGCGCGTGAATGCCCTGAAACCGGAACTGGAAAAGCTGGACATTCGCGCTTCGGTGATCATCGACGAAGGGGAGACCGCTCGAGAAGAAATCAGTCGCCTCATGGGCAATCTCGTCACGGCGATTCTCATCGTCGTGGCCGTGTTGATGTTGTTCCTGGATCGTCGGGGCGCCTTGCTCGCGGCCATATCCATTCCCCTGACCCTGGCCTCCGTCTTCGGTCTGGCGGGTCTGGCGGAGCGGGGCGTGAATCGCATAACGCTGTTCGCCTTGATTTTGTCCCTGGGGTTGCTGGTGGACAATGCCACGGTGGTCATCGAAAACATCGTGCGCCGGCTTTCCAAAAGCGCGGAGGCCGAACCGAACGACGCCGGCTCGAATGACGCCGACTCGCGAACGGCCGTTATCGTCTCCGCCGTGGGCGAGGTGGGCCCGGGTTTATTCATGTCCACGGTCACGACGGTGCTTGCTTTCGTGCCCATGGCCTTCGTGACCGGCATGATGGGTCCGTACATGGGCCCCATTCCCTTCTTCGTGCCGGCGGCCCTCGTGCTTTCGCTCATCCTCTCGCTGACCTTGATTCCCTGGATGGCCACTCGTATTCTGAAGCCTAAGATCGCTGGTGAGGAAAGCTCGGAAGCGAAGTCCGCTCGCGGTCGGAGCGCCGCCGCCTTGATGAAAGTCCCGGGGGAACTGGGCGGCAAACTCTTGAGCGGTTTCGAGAATTTTCTTCGCGGCGTTCTGGAAAGCCCGCGCAAGCGCAAGCTTGTCCTGGGGGTTGTAGTGGGCGGCCTGTTGCTCTCCATGCTCCTGCCCGCCACGGCGCTGGTTAAGTTTCGCATGCTGCCCAAGGCCGACCGCAAGCAGTTCTTTCTATACATCGATTTGCCCGGCGGAGCGCCCCTGGAAGAGACGTTTCGCGTGGCCACGCGGGCGCGCGGTTTTCTGCTCAAGCAAAAAGACGTGGAGGCGGTTCAATCCTATGTGGGGCGCGCTCCCATCCTGGACTTTAACGGTTTGTTCCGCGGAACGGACGCGCGTCGCGAGGCGCGACACGCAACCCTGCGCGTGGGCCTGACTCATCCCAATCAGCGCGACCGCACGTCGGAAGAGATTGTGGCCGAACTACGGCCCCGGCTCTTGAAAATCGCGGCCGGCTTTTCCAAAAGCGAGATCCAGTGGAAGTTCGTGGAGGACCCGCCCGGCCCGCCGGTGCTTTCCACCTTGCTCGTGCGCGTTCGCGGTGAGGACAAAAAGCTGCTGCGCGAAACGGCGCGGGAACTCTTGCCCCGGGTGCGCGCCCTGGAAGGGGTAGTGGACGTGGATACCTCGGATACCGACGCCATGGAAACCCTGCGGGTGGACATCGATCCCGTGAAGGCGTCGCGTTCGCGCTTGGACCCGGCGCGCATCGCCGCGGCTCTGAATTCCCTGTACGCGGGACGCATCGTGGGAATTTACCATCACGGCGAAAACCCGGAACAGGAGTACATTACCCTGCGTTTGAATCGCGACGCGCGTAAATCGCCCCGGGCGCTGGAGCGACTGTCCCTGAACAATG
>CAZGYS010000161.1:0-11225 GCA_964530305.1 uncultured Leptospiraceae bacterium | reverse complement strand
ATCGCCTGATTCTATCGCCGCTCTACGACACCGACAGCCGACGGCTTCGAGACGTCGCGCTCAACGCCGGCTGGAAGGTAACGCGGCTAGATGCTCCCGAGCGCCCGGAATGGTTGGAAAGTAAAGGCGAAAAATACGCTCTTCATGGTGGGCTGGAATTCGTAGGTCTGC
The DNA here is from genome assembly GCA_964530305.1 of uncultured Leptospiraceae bacterium. Taxonomy (GTDB): domain Bacteria; phylum Spirochaetota; class Leptospiria; order Leptospirales; family Leptonemataceae; genus CAZGYS01. The sequence continues at coordinate 11,054 of CAZGYS010000161.1, read as the reverse complement.
TGCGGCGAGATCTGGGTCTCGGGATTCTGGAACCCGCGGATAATCTCCTGACTCGTGTTCCGGGCGATTTTCTACTTCGTCGGATCGAGTATGTTTCGGCCGAGCAAGCGGCCTCACTTACGCGACCCGCGTTCATCAAGCCGCCGGCGCTCAAGACGTTCAAGGCCCGGGTTTACGACTCGGGCGCGGCCTTTGTCGCCGAGGCGAAAGTTCCGCCCCATGAGATGGTGTTGATTTCGGACCCGGTCGACTGGGAGGTGGAATATCGCTTTTTCGTTCTGGAAGGCGAAGCGATTGCCCGGTCCGGCTACTTGCGTCACGGTAAACCTATCCAGAAGGAAAGGCCCGGTGAGTCGGCACAAGCCGGGGAGCTGGTTCGGGGTTTGGTTAAGCAATGCGGGGCGATGCTTCCGCCGGCCATGGTCGTCGACGTTGGCTATGTATCTGATCAGGGGTGGGCCGTCATCGAATTCAACGCGGCGACTTCGAGCGGCCTGTACAATTGCGACGCGACGCAAGTCCTGCGGACGATTGAAAGGGCCTGCGTCCCCCTTCAGGGGGCGAGTAAAAACGATGCCCGTTCCTTTCGCCGTGAAGGGGCCGCTCTTCTGATTTGAACGTCTATTCGTCCGCCGCGTCCTTGAATAAATACGTTTTCATCAGGCCTTTGCCCTTGACTTCGATTTCGCCGCGCGCATCGAATTGAAACTCATCTTTCAGTAGATCGTAGGTGGATTCGCTTACATGAATGCGACCCGTGACGCCGTTGGACTCCATGCGACTGGCGACGTTGACGGCATCACCCCAGAGGTCATAGGTGAACTTACGTCTCCCGATAACGCCCGCCACTACCGGCCCGCTGTTCAGACCGATGCGAACCTGAAGATTCGTGTCGTATTTTTCATTAAACTTTTCCGTAATACGAAGCAGCCCCCGGGCGAGTTTCAGGGCAATGCGCGCGTGATCCGGACGGGGGTCGGGAAGCCCGGCGGCCGCCATATAGGCGTCCCCGATGGTTTTGATTTTTTCCACGCCGTACTTGTAGGCCAGCTCATCGAAACTGGAAAAAAGACGGTTCAGGATTTTCACCAGTTCCGAGGCGTTCATTCTGTCGGACATGGCCGTGAAGCCGGCCAGATCGGCGAAGACGATGGTGGCGCGATTGATGGAATCCGCTATGGTGGTTTCGCCGCTCTTGAGACGCGCGGCAATGGCGCCGGGGAGAATATTCAAAAGCAGCTCCTCGGACTTTTCGCGTTCTCGTTCCAGATCGTCCGACGTCAGATGCAGGAAATTGGAGAGCATGGTCTTTTGCTTTCGCAACTGAATTACTTCATTTTTCAAGGACTCCACGGTCGCGTCCGCCGGAAAGGCTTCGATGAAGTTCTCAACTTCCTCATTGGAATAGACGCGAGCGGAATCGTCCGTCGAGTTGAGCTTGCCTTTGTCTCGCAATAGAACCACCGACAGCGCCGTATTGTGCAGCCCGCATGATTCCCCGGGCGCCGCGCCGATTTCGCCCCAGGACGAAAAACCAATCAAGGGCGCGTTCCATAGCTCGCTTATCACCTCGATTTCCTTGTGCATATAGGAACCGAAGGAGCGGGAGCGAATGGCGCAGTCGAAAAGAATCACGGCATCGGGTTGCGTCGGAGGCCCCGACGCGCGAAAGTTCTGTAGTTCCCCCACGGTGTGCTGGATGGTTTCCACTATATTGGGCGAGCAAAAGCGAACGATGGAACCCTCCGGGATTTCGCCGCCGAAATATACGCCGCGAATCTCCGGGTCCACGCGAACGGCCGTGCGAATTACATGGGAGCCGTCGCTTCGCTCCACGCGCATGGGATATTCGCTTGCGTTCATGATCCCGGAAACCGAATCCGCGCGAACATTGAAATAACGCTCGTAGAAATCAAGGGCCGGCATGCCTTCGATCTCCAGAACCAGGTTGTCCCGGGCGCGCGTGATTTGCTTGGGCGTGCCTACTTCGCGCCATCCGCTGATGGCCGTACCGGAAAGCTCAATGCGATTCGCGTCCATGGTCAGACCCAGAATGCCGTCCGTGTGCACGGCGCCGTTGGTGAAGAAAGGCGGGAGCGGGGCATAGGTCCCGGAGCTGGTTATGCCGCCGAAGGTCGGCAGTCCGGGGGCCGTCTCAAACAAACCGCTTAAAAGGCGATCGCCGCTGATGGTCGTTCCCGCGCCGCCCATGAGGAGCATCAGCGCCGGGTTCGTGAATGATTCCCGGGCCCAGTCACCCAGTTGCCTGCCCATGTCTCGCCCGTCCCGACCTTCGTTGGGAAAGGTTCGCAAGCGAAAGAGCGCCGGGTCCATTTCCAGCAACATCACGACGATGCTCGCCCGGGATAGATCCGCGCCCGCGATTTCCTCCGAGCTGCAGCCGCCGAAAACCTGGATATCGCGTTCTGCGAAAGTCCGTGCCAGCTCCTCGTTCACCAGTGCGTCCGCGGCGAAAGCCACGGCCAGGCTCGGAGAAAAGTCCGAACTTCTTTCAGTGTCCAACCTGGATTTCAGGTCGGTAATGTTTTCGCATTGAATAACTCGTGCCTGCATGTATTCTCCCTCTCGTGCGAAATGCTTGACAGACTCGTAGCCGGCGGGCTTGATTCGTCAAGCAGGAAGCATCTACTCGCGGAGCGCAATCATGAAAGTACATCTATACGGAACACGCGGCTCCATCCCTGTCTCTCATCCTAACTTTCAGGAGTTCGGCGGCAACACTACCTGTGTGATGGTCGAGCTGGAAAACGGCAACATCGGCATCATCGACGCGGGCACGGGGATTCGTCGCCTGGGGAAGGACATCATCGCCCGGGGCATCGAGCAATACGACAATATTTATCTGGGGCTTACCCACTTTCACTGGGATCACATCCAGGGATTTCCTTTTTTCGAACCGGCTTACGACCCGCGTCGCCATTTCACCATCAGCGTCATCGGCGTGCATCGCTCGGACCTGGACGTGGAAGGTATTTTCAGTACTCAGATGAAATCCGAATACTTTCCGGTTCCCTTTGATAAGATGGGGGCGCGTTTTTCTTTTCAACAGTCGGAGGAACACCAGTTCCTGGGAGCCGGCGCCCTCGTGAAGGCGTTACCCCATCATCATCCCGGCATCGCCTATTCGTATCGCGTGGAGGAGTATGCCACGGGGCGCGTGCTTGTTTTCAGTACGGATGTGGAACACGGCGGCAATATCGATCCCCTTTTCGTGGAATTCGCGCGCAACGCGGACCTGTTGATTCACGACGGTCAGTATACGCCCGAGGAGCTGGAGACGAAACGCGGCTGGGGTCACTCCAGTTGGGAAGAAGCCGTCGAAGTCGCCGAGCGCGCCAACGTGAAACGGCTTTGTATTACCCATCATGATCCGGATCACGACGACGACTTCTTGATCAAAATGGAATCGCAATGCAAGGATCGTTTCCCGAACTGCTTTCTGGCGCGGGAAGGCATGGTGATTGACGTCTAGCTTCGAAAATCTCCGGCCACGGAAAACACGGAGGCCGTTGATTTTTTTACAGGCTTAACCACGAAGGCCACGAAGGATTTTGAGAACCATGACGGTCAGGCTTTTACCCGGCGGTGATAGCCTTCCGCACGCTCAACAAGCGAATAACCTCAAGAAGCAAGACTACCCTCATCGCCTCAAACCCTCTTCGCGTTCTCTGCGTCCTTCGCGGTATTCGTGCCCTTCACGGCATTCGTGTTCCCCACCTCGTACAAAAAAACGGCGGCCTTAACGACCGCCGTTTCATCAGCTCACTACTCTTGCGCGAAGCTTATTGCTGCACGCAGAGTAGTTTGCGAAGATCACCGGTGGACTCGTGGCAACTCGACGTTGCCCCGACGCCCGTGGTGATGGATGTGGTGCCGGTGCTTCCGCCGACGCCGTACTGGCCGAAGGAATCCCGGTCGGACCAGTTACCACAGTGACCCGTGGAATCGATGGTCCAGTTGGAATTAAATCCGGTCCAGAAGGTATCGGCGCCGCTTCCGCTGAAGGCGTTGCTCAACGTGCCGAACGAGAACAGACCGTTCGCGTCCGTTTTGAACAGCAGGGTCGTGTGGATGGAACCACCGCCGGTTTTGAGGTAATACTCGGTATTCGGCAGCAAGACCCAACCGTTCTGACCGGTTGCATTCGTTCCGTTAGTGGTTGCCACGCGGAACAGCGGGTGCCCGATGAGCGCGCGATACGTCACGCTGCTCACGTTGCTCGGCGCGTTCGTATCCAGGGCACTTGCTCCACAACTTGCGTCGATGGAGTTCATGCTGCTCGTGGCGTTGAAGTTACCGCGATACGTCTTGTCCGTCATCCAGATGAGACGGTCGTTGTCCAGGTTGTTCATCGGCGACAGGTTCGGCGCGACGTAGTCGGTGAATCTGAAGTCGTCACTGACCATGGCGCCGAAGGAAACGGTCTGCGCCCTGGTGCCGTCCACGCGCTGGTCGTCGATGGGCGTCACGGTAATGGTCTGGAATACGTTCCAGTTGGTCGGCGTGAACGTTACCTCCGAGACGCTGAGGCTCGCGCACTCCGTAGCCGCGGCACAGGAGACGGTGAACGTCACGTCCGCCGTGGGCTGGATCTGCATTCGTAGACCGAAGGACTGTTGCTGCCCGTTCTCGGTGGTATCACCCGTGGAGCTGCCCACTTGCAGCACCTGTTCGTTGTCCACGTTGACGATTGGCACGTCCGGTAGATCCACCTCCGGTGTCAGACATCCGCCGGTACTTGTGGCCAACTGAATGGTATACTGCACGCCCTGGTCGATATCGCCGTCGTCGACGCCCGTGATTACGGTGCGGTTGGTGCCGGTACCGAGCATGGTGTTCCAGTTCGTCGTGTCGATGGTAATCGGCGAGGTAACCGTACCTTCTCCGGTATCGGAAGAGCTAACCGGAACGGAAATGGTACAGCCGCCCGGATCGGCGCGAGCTACCACCCATAGCGTAGCCGAACCGCCGCCTTCCGATGTTCCGAAGCCGCCGGATCTACGACAGCTGGCTATGGTATTGGTGCCGTCGTTATCGCAACTAAATATAGTCCAGCGTGGGGCCCCCACGAAGGTCGTACTACTGTAGGTAGCATCCGTGGTTACGATGGCTGATGTAATCGTGTAATTCTGATTGCCCTCGTTTGTGCCGTCCGAACCGCCCGAAACCGTGACCGGCTGGGGCACGTTCCAGTTGGCCGTCGTAAACGTATGCGTGGAAACGCTCAAGATGCCGTCGTTATTGGGCGAGTTGTTCGTCAGGTTCAGAACGACATTGGACGTGGGCTGGGAGCGCAGGCGAATGGTCCAGCTCGAGTGCACGGTATTGTCCAGGATATTGGAATCGTCCGTGGCGAAGCCCGTCACGTTGGCGCTGTTGGCCGCCGTGGTCGTCGTCGAGGTCGTGGGAGTATTGGCGACGATGATGAAACCGGAGACGTCGTTGTCGATGTTGTTCACCGTTACGTCGTCCGGATCAATGGCATTGTATTCCGTGTCTCCGCCGGTGGAATTGTTTACCGCGATGATATACTGCTTGTTACCGTCGTGAATGTTTTCGTCCACCGGGGTTACCGTGACCGACTGCGGAGTACACCAGTTGCCGCCTCCCGCGCATCCACCCGCGCCGGAGAAGGTGAAGGTGAGGGAACTGGCGCTGATTGTTCCTTCGGAATTGCCCGCGTTCACGGAATCCGCCGTTTCATTGATGGGGATGGTGACATCGGCCGAGGGCGGCTGAGTCAAGCGAACCGTGAAGAACGCATTCTGTCCGGCTTCCGTGGTTTCGCGTGATAGGTTTGATACGATGACGCCCTTGCTGTCGTCGTCGGTCAGATTGATCTTAATGTCGTCGGGATCGATGTCCGCGTAGTTCGTGGCGGTGCCCAGGGTAATGTTCGTCGTAACGTGCCCGTCGGGGAGCGCGTTATTGGGCGCCGAGATGGTAACGGTCTGCGCCACATTGTAATTGGTTTGGGTAAAAGTCAGCGTGGGCTTGTCCACCGTCAGACGGCTGGAGAGCTGGCTGGCGATGGGCACCGTGACATCGCCCGTGGGCTGCTGGCTCAGGACGACCTGAAAGGTCGACGTCCCACCGCCTTCGAGCATGTTCAGGCAAGTGTTCGTAACCACGACCTGCGCCGTTTCATCATCGATGTTGATGCCGGGCACGTTAAAGGTCATGTCCTGGTACATGGGGTCGTCGCTGGTGGAACCGGTGGAAGAAACCGTGTAGTTGATATTGCCGTCGACGAAGTTGTCGTCCACGCCGACGGCCGTGATGGTCTGGGGAGTGGACCAGTTGGCCGGCGTAAAGGTCAGGGTGGTCAGGGCGATGCTGCCTTCCGTGGTATCCGAGCTGGAAATAACCGGAATGACCACGTCCGCCGTGGGAGGGGTCCGCAGAACCACCGTGAAGGTGTCCGTGCCGCCGGTTTCGGTGGTAATAATATTCTGCTTCGAGATGACCAGGCCCGCGGTGGTGTCATCCACTTCGGTGATGCCGTAGAGCACGCGGTCTCCATCATCCGCCGAGGGCGGGATCAGCACGTTACAACCGGAAGTGAAAACGATTCCGGCCATCAGGGCCAGGGCGATTATCCGAGGAAAGCGGTTAATATTCATAACACATCTCCCAATGTGTATTCCGTGCCCGAGTGACGAAAAAAACGGTCAAAATCCAACGGGAACGGGATGATTTTATCGAAATTTTTTCAGCTTTTGTGCCGCGAAAAACGGCGTCAAAAGACTAACTTGATTTATTAAAAAATAACAATTTCTATACTGCCAAGGTTCGCCGAAATAAGGCGGGTACGCCAGTATTTTTCCCCGGGAGCGTGTAAGGTTTCTGTTAATTTCGCGTAAAACGAGACAGAGCTTGATGCACCCCATTGGGGCGATTATGTCCCGTGGAAGGTTCGTATTCATCACGCCAATGAAATAATATGACGGCGCCCCGGATCACGGCCCGACCCGGGGCGCCGACGAGCGCCGGAATCGCCTTGCTACTCGCGTTCGCAGCGCTTCTTGAGATCCGCGGCGAAGGTTTCGAAGGGCGCGCGAAAGTCGGGCAGGGAGCCGGCAATCATGGGCAGCATCAGACCCTTGAAGTGCTCCACCATCAGGAAGATCGTCGTGCCGTCGCCGGCCGGCTTCAGAGTGAATACGCGTCGGCCGTGGAAAATAAACGAGCCGGACTCCCAGACCATGCGGCGGGGCGCCTCGAAGTGGGAGACCTCCGGTTCAAAGGTTTGGGCGGGCGCGATTTTCGCCTTTAGTTCCAGGGTTTCGCCCGGGGCGATTTTCCCCTTCAGGGACGTGATGGTGGAGTTCCAGCTCGTGTAGGCCGGGGCATCGGTGAGCACGGCCCAGATTTTCTCGGGCGATGCCTTGATGGGAGTGGAGACGGCGTATTCCAGGTGGAAGGATTGCTTAACACGATTGGCCTTGCCCGGAGTCGCCAGGGCGATTTTGTCCGTGCCCAGGGGCGTGCCGGCGCAGGCTCCCAGGCTCAGTGCCGTCGGTAGAAAAATCGCCGCCAGGGCGATTCGAAGTTTCATGGTTCCAGTCATGGATGTTTCCTTGCGGTATAGAGTTTGCCCCGACTCGGGGCTGTGACTGGGACTGTCGGGCGGCCGAAAACGGATGAAAAAGGTGAAAAAAACCTGAAGAAAATCGCCCGGACCGCGGGAAAAAACACCCGGCGCGCCGGAAAACATCCCGGTCTACTTCGCGTGGCGCGGTACGTTTTCGAGCATGTAGTTGTGAAAATCAAAACCCTCGGCTTTGAGGGGATCGATGCCTTCCACCAACCGAAAGCGCAGGTCCAGCAGGGCTTCCGTATCGGCCTGGCCGGCTCTTTGCGCCATCTCAATCTTACGTAGTTGCTCCTCGGCGCTCTGTTGCGGATTAAACATGCCGTTGAGTTCACTGCACTGCCAGCAAGCGCCCTCTTTTTTGATCAGGGAGCAGCGCTCGTCGAAGATGCGTTTCAGGCTTTCCCTGGCCTTGCTCAAGTGGTACTTGACCTGGCCTTCGGTGAGTTCGGTAACCAGCGTGATTTCGCGCACCTTGAAGGCGTACATTTCCTTGAGGATTACGCACACCTGTTCTTCCAGGGAGCGGGTTTTGGCCAGGCAGGTAAAACAGTAATCTATGTGCTCCTTGATCAGGAAGCGCCCCTGGGGCGAGTTGCGGGCGATTTCGATCATGTCGCCCTGGATCTCGCGCGATTCCAGCGTGGCCGTGCGGCACTGATCCTGAAAGTCTTCCTTCCAGCGCTTTTGCTTTTTCAGATGGTCCCGACAAAGGTTCAGGGCAATGGAGAACACCCAGGTCTTTAAAGCGGAGCGACCCTCGAAGCCGGCTAGATTTCGCAGCGCCTTCTCATAGGTATCCTGGGCCAGGTCCTCCATATCGTCTCGGTTGGCCGTAAGACGATAAATGAACGAGCGCAACGCGTCGCGAAATTCCGCGAATTCGTTTTCGAATTGTTCCGCGGTCATTTACGCATCTTCGCGAGCAGGCGCAGGATTTCAATGTAGAGCCAGATCAGCGTTACCATCAAACCAAACGCGGCGTACCATTCCATGTACTTCGGAGCGCCGCGCTCCGCGCCCTCCTCGATGAAATCGAAGTCCAGCACCAGGTTTAACGCCGCGATGATAACCACGAAGGCGCTGAAGCCGATGCCGATGAGACCGCTCTCATGAATGAACGATACGCGAATCCCGAAAAAACCCAGGATGAAACTGACCAGGTAAATCAGGAAAATCCCGCCGGTGGCCGCGGTCACGCCCAGCTTAAAATTCTCCGTGGCCTTGATCAGCCCGGATTTATAGGCCGCCAGCAGGGCAAAAAGAGTGCCGAAGGTAAGGCCCACCGCCTGGGGCACGATGCCGGGAAACTTTTGCTTCATGAACGCGGAAATGCCGCCCAGGAAAAAGCCTTCGGCGATTGCGTAGAGGGGCGCCGTAATCGGAGCCCACTTTTTCTTGAATATCGTGATGATGGCGAAAAGCAGGCCCCCGCCAATGCCCCCATACATGAAGTAAGGTACGAGCGTCATGTCCGCGCCGTCATTGAGACCCTGGTAAACATAGTTCCAGACATAGGCGGCCGGAGCCAGTACCAGCAAGAGTAGTAGAAAGGTTTTATTGGCGGCACCCTGAATCGTCATGGCTTCGCCGGATTTATTTTTAACCTTAAAGGATTTTGCCGATAGGGCCGGGTTTCCTGATCTCATATGCGTGCCGCTCCCGATGGAAATACAATACCGACACTATGAGCGCAAGGCGCGATTTCCCGCCAGCCCAATTTCCCCTTCAATCGCCGTCGCCCGCGATGATGGGCACGCGTAGAACGAAGACCGTGCCCCGGCCGGATTTCATGGCCCGGGAACGCGCGCGTCCGCCGATGCGTCGACAGCGGGCTCGGATGCCGGAAAGCCCCGAACCGCTTGCCGTACTCTCGGCAGGGTCCGCGGCGCTGCTCCAGGCGAAGGGTCGCCCGTCGGATTTAATCCGCAACAGCAGCAGGCCTTCGCGCTGCTTAAAGGCGATTTCCAGGTTTCGCGCGCGGCCGTGGCGCACGGAGTTGTTCATCCATTCCTGAAAGACGCGCAGAATTTCCACCCGGATGCGCGAAGCCGAAATATTCAGGCGCCCGTCAAAAGCAAAGCGAATGCTGAAATTGTGCATTCCTTGAAATACGGCCACGGTGTCCCGGGCTTCCTTCTCCAGGGTGTGCTCGGGTTTGTCGGAAAGGCGCAGGATGGCCGTAATGTCCCGAGCATTTTCCAGCGCGCCCTGGAGGATGTCCATGATCCGTTCCCGCGTGCCGCCTTCGCGCACCTGCATCAACGCCGCCGACAGGCGACTGCCGATGGAATCGTGCACTTCGCCGATGAGGTTGCTTCGCTCCTCCGCGTGTTTCAGGCGCGCGCGAAAGTAATCATCGCGCAGGCGATTAAACCTGTCGGCCAGCATCAGGGATAGAATGGTCAACTCCGCGGCGATGCCGATTTTCACGCCGTGGCGCATGAAGGCGCCCGAGGACTCGACAAGCCCCGATAGGAAAAACAGGCGCGCAATCGCCGAGGCGAAAAAGACTCCGAAGGCCAGGGCGAAGATTCGCGCTTCCCTGGAACCGGCGCGAATTCCCATGGCGATGGCGCCGATGGTCAACACCAGAACCAGCGCGAACAAGACATTAAAATAGATGGTTCGGTAGGGAAAGGAAAATTCAAATAGGAACAGGGGAATGCTCACCAGGGACAGCATGCCGAATGAAAGCAGCAGGCGATCCAGACGCGGCGCGTAATCGCGCGTGTTCAACGCCGCCCGCGCGAACAGCATCCCGGTGCCCGCCACGGAGCCGTAGATGACGCCCAGGGAAAGAATGAAATAGCGTCCCGTCGTGCGAAACAAATGATGCACGATGGCGTCTTCCTGCAGGGCGAACATGCCTATGCTCAAGGTGTAGAGCACGTAGAGGTAGTAGGACTTTTCGCGAATGGTCAGGGCCAGGATGAAATTGTATCCGGCCATGATGAGAACGACGCCGATGAACGTCCCGAGAACGGCGTATTCCACAAGGGCCGCGTCGTGGAAGTCGGCGGGTTTCCAGAGCACGAGCGGTACTTCGACGATGGAGTGGGTCCTTACGCGAAAAAGCAATCGCGTGCTTCCGGAAGCGGGGCGACGAACGGGGAAGACCAGGGTCCTGTGCGCCAGGGGTCTTTGCGCGAAGGAAGTCCAGGTGACGGTGCTGTAGCGTTGCTTACCGTCCTGGAAGAACGCCAGATAGCTGAGCGAAATCTGTTCTATCTGTAGGTAGACCTGGTCGAGCTTATTATGACCCGGAGCCTTCCCGTCGCCCCGGGCGAAGTCCTTTTGCTCCAGTTCAAGGTGAAACCAGACGTGACCCTTGCGAAAGCCCAGAAAGGGCGGGTCGGAGTCCGCTTGCTGGAAATCGCCCGGGCGCGCCATGACCTCCGCCGCGTCCAGTTTCGCGGCCGGGTCGGTCAGGTAGGTG
>CAZGYS010000160.1:0-11319 GCA_964530305.1 uncultured Leptospiraceae bacterium | reverse complement strand
ACTCAAGGCGAAACGGGCCCGCGTGTTGATTTCCAATCTTCCTCGGCACATCGCCGATCGCGAACTCAAGGCCGTGGAGCAAAACCTGGGCTGGAAGGATCTACGCGTGGTCGTGCCCGAGGATTCCCGGGGACCCGGTAACGTGATCCTGCTGGAAATGGAATACGAACATGTTCTCATGGTCTTCGCGGGCTTCGGTCGCCAGGGTAAGAGCGCGGAAGCCCTGACTCGCCAGGTAACGGATCGCGTACGCGATTACATAAAGAGCGACGCCGCGGCGGACGAATACCTGGCCGATCAACTGCTGTTGCCGTTGGCGCTCTTCGGCGGCGGAACCTTCAGCGCTCAATGCGTATCGCTTCACACCAGTACGAACATCCAGGTGATTGAAAAATTTCTGGATATTAAGTTTTCCGTGGAGCAAGAGGCGAAAGACCGCTGGATAATCTCAATATGATAAAGCCATGAAACTGGAACTATCCCTCTACGAGGAACAACGCGAAACCTGGCCCGAATCCGGCCGTCACATCCTGGCTCAGTACGACGACGAAAGCGTAGTTGTGTACCAGGCCTACAAACCCTCCATCGGCAAGTTCGCCGCGCGGCACGGCTGGTTCGGCGGCGATTTCCGCTACACGCGCATGAGCTGGATCAAGCCTAACTTTCTGTGGATGATGTATCGCTCCAACTGGGGGACATCTCCGGGGCAGGAAATCGTGCTGGCGATTCGCCTGAAGCGGAATTTCTTCGACTCCCTTTTGGCGGTCGCGGTGCCCTCCTCCTTTCACCCGGCCGTATTTCCCACCGAGAAAGAATGGCAAGCCGCCGTACAGCGATCCGAGGTGCGATTGCAATGGGACCCCGATCACGGACCTACGGGAGCGAAGCAACAGCGTCGCGCCATTCAACTGGGCCTGCGGAGAGAGACCCTGCGCCAATACGGGCGTGAGGCGATTCTGGAAATTGGAGATATTTCCCATATCGTCGCGGACGGCCGCGAGCGGGTGGAGTCCGGGCGGATCGCGGAGCTCCGGATGCCGACGGAGAAGGTCTACCAACCCGCGGATGCGACAACCGGCGCCCATATCGGGCTGGCCGAGGCTTGATGTGCTCATCCGGGACAATCATTCCGGCGTCTTAGGACAGCGAAAATAAGTACGAGTACGAGGAGAATGGGCGTAATGACTGAAGTATCATCGCGTAGTTGGAACGCGGGTCCCTGAGTTCGCCTTACGTGATGTTAACTTATCAAAAACACTAAATTAACTCGTATTTTCTGGTCACTTCGGGGTATGTTCTTGAAAAATTCGCGTCAAATATTATAATTGAATTTGCCGCTCCATGAAAACTAACCCGCGCATACTCATCGTCGACGACGACCAGAACAGCGCCCGCCTGATTGAAACGGCGGTATCCGGCCTGAATTTCGAAAGTCGTCGGGCCTCCAACGGCCGTGAGGCCCTGGATTTGATGGAGCAGGAAGACGTGCTGTTCGAAGCCATCATTCTGGATTGGATGATGCCCGTCATGACCGGGATCGAATTCCTCCGAGAAATCAAGGGAGATGCCCGTTACAAGCGCATTCCCGTGATTATGCAGACGGCCAATGACGATCAGGACTGCGTCCAGGAAGGCATCAACGCCGGGGCGTATTACTTTCTCACCAAGCCTTTCGATCACCAGCTGCTTTCCAGCATTACCCGCGCGGCCGTCTTCGACTACCAGCACTACATGGCCCTGGAGCGCCGCGCCAATAAGGAATTCAAGATCATGGGCATGATGAGTTCCGGGGAACTCAGCTTTAGCACGCCCCGGGAGGCCGAGGACATTTCCGAATGGCTGGCGTCCGTTTGCGAGGATCGCGGTAATGCCATGGCTGGCATTTCCGAGCTGGCCTCCAACGCCGTGGAACACGGCAACCTCGGCATCACCTATGATGAAAAATCCGAGCTGATGCTGAACCATGAATTCCACGCGGAGGTGCAACGGCGCCTGCGCCTGCCGGAGAACATGGGCAAGCGCGTTCGCGTAAACTTTACCGTGGGCCCGGAGAAACTCCGCATTCACATGAAGGACGAAGGACCCGGTTTCGACTTCGCGCCGTTCCTGGTATTTAATCCGGAGCGCGTCTTCGATGCTCACGGTCGGGGAATCGCGCTGGCACGAAATACGTATCTGGATCACATGGAATACATCGGCGACGGTAACGAAGTGCTGATCGAAATGCAACTTTCCGAACAGGCGCGCGAAATCTACGTCGAGCACCATCGCATAGCGGGACCCGTGTCCAATTCCCCCGCTTGAAATCGCCCGCTCTTATTTCATTTCGACGTCCATTCCGACGGATGATTCGTCAAGCGGACCCTCAATTGGGCGACGCGAAATCGATCATCTTGTTGAATTCGGATCGCGATATGCGCGGTTTACGGCGACTGTCCAGTCCCATGCGCTCCAGGCGTTCCTTGCGCGCGTTGCGCTCATTGGACTCCGTTCCCAGGCGCTCCCACGTTTCTCGCGTGAAGGCTCCATGCAGGGCGTCCCCGTTCTCCTCGAGAAAATTCAGATATCCCGTCAGGACGTCCAAAATCAAGGGTAGATTGTTGCGAAAGTACGCGAAGATGCTGCTCAGGGTTCGGTCCCCGGCCTGCTCCGAATAAAAAGAGGCGATACCGAAGTAGCGCGTGGGTATGGACATTTCAAAAAAGCGGGTAATTTCCCCTTCCGCGGCCGCAAGTTGAAAGGTGAGATGTTCGGCGTTGATGCGCGAGAGCGTGACTATGGGCGCGTTCTGACCGATGTAGGGTTCATGGCGACGAATGGCCGCGTCGATGGCGCCCGGATCGTCCAGGAGATAGTTTTCGATTTGCTCGAAGTATGCGTCGTCCATGCCTCGAGCAATCATGCCCGCCAGATAAACGGTGTGCTCTCCCGCGATGTTTTCGCCGCCGCGGTCGTCCAGAAATCTTTCCAGTCCGATGACGTGCAGGCGAAAGCTTTCGCGCCAGTTCGTACGTCGTACTTCTCCCATGGGCGATACCTCCATTTAATTGGACGGTCGTGAACACGTGCGATGTTCGGTTAGCTTGTTTTATTTTCGGATTTTTCGCAAGCAGGAATTACGAAAACTTTCGCCCGCAATCGCAATTATTGAGAACAATAATTCAAGTTCCGCGCCGGCAGGCGAAGGGCTTGATTGCCGGCTTAAGAAAATCGCGCGAAAGGGCACGCGAAAAAAATCGCGCAAGCGAACAAAAAATATCCGCGGACGCGTGAAAAAAAATTTCCAGGAAAAAAAATTGATTTCCGGAATCCCACGCGCCCGGCAGATCGGGACCCATGAAGTATGTGAAACCCTATAGCTACGATAGAAAAAAATACGGTCATATTCTGGACTGGGATCGCCATTCGCTGATCGTCAACGGCAAACGCGTCTTTCTCATGTGCGGGGAATTTCACTACTGGCGCGCGCCGGACCGGGACCGCTGGCGGGACCTCCTGCTCACCTACAAGGCCGGCGGCCTCAACGCGGTACGCATCTACTACCACTGGTGGTGGCACTGTCCCTCGGAGGAAGACGCCGTCTTCCAGGGCAATCGGGACCTGGAGTATCTCTTTCAGCTCTGCACCGAGCTGGACCTCTATGTGCTCTGCGCGCCCGGCCCCTACATCTGCGCCGAAACCAGCGGCGGCGGATTCCCGGGATGGCTGCTGGCCAAGCGGGACGTAAATATTCGCCACCTCAAACGTAATCTCTGGTACGAATATGATCCGAAATTTCGCGAGCATAGTAAGAGCTGGCTGGAACACTTCCTGCCCATCATGAAGCCCCATCAGATTACGGAGAATCCCGAGGGCAAGGTGTTGGCGCTGCAGATTGAAAACGAGCACATCCGCAAGAAGGTCGTGCAGTTCGCTCTGGATCAGCACATGGAGGATCTCTCCAATGACGCCCGGGAGCTGGGCGCCACCGTGCCCCTCTTTCACAATGACGCTCTGTTAATGGGTTCCTGGACGGGAGGCCGAGATTCCCGCCAGGCGCCGGTGGACCTGTACGGCTTCGACCGCTACATCGTCTGGTGTCCTCGGGAGTATTATGGTCGCACCACGCCCAAATGGAAGCCCGCCGATTTCGAAAAGGAAGTGGCCGGCACGGAAAAAACCCAGCGTGGTTACGGCGGATGGGCGGCTGAATCGCCCGTGCTTCTGGCGGAGCTCCAGGGCGGCTGGTTCAACCAGTGGGGCCATGATCACGGCTTCGATGAAATCTATGATTACTACGGGGAAGACTTTACGCGCAACATCGTCGAGTCCTTCATGGGGGAAGGCTCCACCATTATTTCCCTCTACATGTACTACGGCGGCACGAACTGGGGTTCGCTGGGAGACCCCGACGTCTATACGTCCTATGACTACAGCGCGTGTATTCGCGAATTCGGTTTTCAGTCGTCGCGCTTGCGCAAGACCCGCCTCACGTTTAACTTTATTCGCTCCTTCGGAGACGCGCTGATTGCAAGCGATCCGGTGGAGCCGCCCGCGCTTCGCGCCGACAAGAATCGCTTCGTGAATCGTCATCGTCGCAACCAGGCGGGGATCGACTTTTTCTTTCTGCGAAACTTCTCGGAAACAAAGGATGATAACTTTGAGCTGACCACGGTGCGGGGCGTCGCGGCTCGCGGTCGCCTGGGCGCGCTCGAGACGTTCATCGCCGTGGGCAATCTGCCGGTACGCGCCGGCGGGGAAGACGCGGGACCCATCGCCTTTAACCTGCTGCTGTCCGCCATGCCCTTCGTCGCGCGCATGCGTCACGAAAGCGAACCCCATGGCAAGGGCGAGCTGTGGATCATGGAGCTCAATGAGGGTGAACTGATCTTTCAAGGCACCGGCCTCAAGGTGGAGGGAGATCTGACAAGCGAAACCCGTGACGAAAACACCGCCGTGAGTTTCGCCGCTTCGCGTTCGGGTCCCGGCGCGTCGGCCGTCGGTCGCCTGCTGAGCGAAGACGGTAATGTCATTTATCTGCTGGGTCTGCCTCGGGAAACCGCGCACACCCTGGCCCTGCGTCAGGACGGAGAAGCCGTCGCCTGGGGCGCTTACGGTCTCGTCTTCAACGCCGGGGAACTGAACGTGGAAAGCACGGCGGACACCGACGTCTTTCACCTGGGCGCCGGGGACCCGGAGGGTTTCGAACCCGCGGGAGACGCCATGCTGCCGGAGATCAAGACGCGCTCCTTCGGAGGACCGGCCGCCGCCCTGCCGCCCCTGGAACTTAAGAACTGGACGCGGCGGCCCATCGCCTTCGACGCGAAGGAAATGGAACCGCACTGGAAAGCCATCAATATCGGCACGGAAAACGACCCCCTGGATCACCACTACCACAGCGGGCACGTGGCGTATCGCTGCATTTTCCGAGCCGGGGGCGGAAGCGCGAACCTTAACTTGAATGTTCGCCATCGCGGGATGGTCTGGCTCAACGGCCGCGGCGTGGGCGGACAAATCACCTACGGTTACGGCCCCATGAGCGCCGGCGCGAAGAACGGCCCGGATCCTTCCTGGCTGGGCGGCGAAAACCATCGCCTGGAGGGCCTGCGCGAAGGCGAAAACGAATTGATCATTCTAACCGAGAGCCTGGGCTACAACCGCGGGCCTTTCGCCTTGAACGACTATCGCAATCCCCGGGGCGTGCTGAAGGCCGACATCAGCGGCGATGTTCACGACGAACAGTGGTTCATCATGGGCATCAATACCAATGAACTTTCGGATGTATTCAATACCGGCGCCCTGCCCGGAGAACAACTGGGTCTGCACCCGGCCGGCTGGTCTCCGGGAGATGACAAGCCCACTCCCGCGACGGACCCCTGGGCCACGGCGGAAGCAAGCGGCCCGCCCGAACCCGCGCCGGACCGGGGACTGGAATGGCATCGCTGTACCTTCGATTTCGAAAAATCGGACGACCGTCGCTTCCCGCTGCGCGTACGCCTGGCGGGCCCCCATGTGGCCCATCTGTTCATCAACGATATCTACATCGGACGCTACTGGGGCGATTTCGGACCGCAGACGAATTTCTATCTGCCGGACGATTTGATTGTCTCGGGCGAAAATAAACTAACGGTCGTGACGTACACTCGCAAGGAAGGCGAATTCAAAATCGATCTACTGCCGTATCGAATCGACATGGTGACCGGCAACATCGACGAGGAAGGGCCGGTCTTTACCACGAAGAAGCATACGGTGAAAGTGTAGGATGGGGGCGGGTCGAGGTCGCCGAACAACCTCCGCCCGCCTGAACGCTACTCTTGCTTCTTAAAGCTTTTCAACCACAGGAACAACGCTTGTCCGCCTTTCAACAGGGCAATGGCGATGACCGGTATGCGCAGCATGGCCAGTTCCGGATAACGAAACGTCCCGGCAATAGCGCCGATGGTTACGAAGATCATGGAGAAAGCCAGCGCTCGCGTCCACCAGACCGCGGGCAGAAACGGGCCCGCGAAGATCAAGATCGTGGCCGCGTGAAAGATTATAAAACCCTGCGGGCTCTTCTGAAAGGCCGCGGCCGGATCCAGGTTCAGGCGAAAAATCCAGACGCATACCACGTGCGCCGCCACGACCACGGCCGTGAGCATGCTCCAACGCTTGCTGCGCAGGCCGCGCGCGTGATAGAGCAGGTCGATTGCCAGTAATGCGTAGGCCGTGATCGCCAGGCCGAATGTTATCCAATCCGTATTCATGTTTTCTCCCGAGTTCGCTCACCGTATTACGGCGACCGGTTTTCGCGCAAGAGATTTCGAGCTTCCCGAACTCGATCAGGAAAGCGCCCCCGAAAAAACTCCAGCAGTTCGTCCTGACCACGCATCATGTGCAACTGTAGAATCCACCCTCCGCGTAAATGGATATGGGCCAGGTAGCGTTTTTTCGCGGCGGGCGTAAACCAGCGCTTTGAAACGAAGTGGACGATCATTTCCGTTACGGACGCGGACTTTTCAAGCGGGGGATCATCCTCCGCCCCGGGACGCAGAACCAACCATTTGACGTCGGCCATGGTCACGCGCCCCTTTTTCGGCCAGAGCCCCATTCCCAGGCCGACTTCATACAGGCAATACTCCATGCTCACGCCGTCCGTGCGAAAGTACAAAAAGAAATCCAGGCACAATAACAAGACGCCGACGGCGAGGCACACGGGGCCCATAATCAGACAGACCATACCCAGAACACCGGATTTAAAGGAAGGAACCAGCGGGAGCACGAAGAGAGCCGCGCACAACATGCCGACTCCCGTGAGAATCACGAACGCGTCACGCCAATAAGACGCCGCCGAAACTCGCGACTCAATCAACCATTGCGACATTCGTCATGGAGCCGGCAAGACGACCGGCTGTCTCGTCCCGCCTGGTCTCGCTTTAGATCAGCAGCAAGCGCCGCTGATATTGGTGGAGCCGTCTTGCCCAACGGGCGTGCCGCAGGGGAACTCACCATAGTGCACGCTACGGTCTCCGAAGACCTGGAAGTGCTCGGCGTAGTGAGTATTCTCCACCATGGCCGCGGTGTTGCCGCAGACCAGCATGGGTTTGCCTTTTTCGAAGAGATGGTGATCATCCAGCAGGAACGCGTGAGGCGATTCGGGGATGGTGCCCTTGTAGATTGCGTACTGACCGTAGTCTTCGCACAGGTCTTCCAGGTTGTCCAGTTTGAAGGCGCGAATGTTGATGGATTCGAACTTGATGTTGCCGGTGAGCTTTTCGATGGCCGGATCGGTCACGGCCACGGGGCGACGCGAAACCATGCGATAGTCCAGCACGCCCAGGTCCCGCATGACGCGGCGAAAGTCCTCGATATACATGGCGCCGCCCAGGCATTCGCCGTAGACTACCGGGTCCTCGGCTACTTCGCGGGGAATGCGACGGTCGGCGAAGACGTCCGAGAAGTAGAGCTCACCGCCGGGCTTGAGCACGCGCATGATTTCCGCGAGAACGCGCGGCTTGTCCGGCGAAAGGTTGATGACGCAATTGGAAATGACCACGTCCACGGAATTATCTTTAATGCCGGCGGCGGCCAGGTCCTCGATGTAACCCTTGCGAAATTCGACATTGGGAACCTTGAAACCGAAGCGCTCGGTCTGGGAGTTTACATGCCGGCGGGCCACTTCCAGTTGCTCGTCGGTCATGTCGACGCCGATGACGAAGCCGTCCGGACCGGCCAGTTTCGACACCATGTAGACGTCCCGCCCGGTGCCGCAGCCCAGATCCAGAACAGTACGATTCTTCAAGCCCACCGGAATGGGCGAGCCGCAACCGTAGAAGCGAGTCAGGATCTCATCGTCGATTTCCCGCAGAACTTCCTGCTGATACTGAGGGATGGCTTCGATGGAGCAACAGGCGCCGGTCTTGAGATCACTGGTATCGGCCAGGACCTTCCCGTAATACTCTTTCACCTGC
This sequence comes from uncultured Leptospiraceae bacterium, assembly GCA_964530305.1. Taxonomy (GTDB): domain Bacteria; phylum Spirochaetota; class Leptospiria; order Leptospirales; family Leptonemataceae; genus CAZGYS01. The sequence continues at coordinate 2,890 of CAZGYS010000160.1, read as the reverse complement.
TCCAGGGTTTTGGAATCGCTTACCGTATCTACTGCTGCCATGTGCCTTCCTCTATTATGACCTATCTATGACTATAGACCTATTTGGATCGAATTCCCGGCCAATGGTTACGCGATTGGCCCCGTTTTTGGGGCGATTTGGGGCAATGCAAGCCCGGAAAATGGCCGAGAGAGGACAGAAAACGGATCAAGGGGCGTCCGGCAAGCGATTCAAGTTGTTGCCCCGGGCGACTTCAGCGCCTCCCCGGTAGATGGCGCGTCATACAGGAGATAAAGTATTCCCTGGAGAGGGGCTTGCTTATGACGTCGGCCGCCCCCAGTCGCAGAATACGTTGCCGGTCGATCTGGCCTACCAGGGACGAAACTACGATTACGCGGGGTTTCCAGGGCGCCGCCGCCAGTTGAGGAAGAATGGTCAGGCCGTTACAATCGGGCAACTCCAGATCCAGAAAAATCAGGCTGGGGCGCAGTTGGAAAAAAACCAGGCGGCCGGCTTCGCCCCGCTCCACCTCGTAGATGGAAGCGAAGGAATAATCATTCAAGCGCCGCTTGAGTAGTTCCCGAAAGTCCTGGGAATCGTCGATGATCAGAATGTCCCGGGTCGCGGAGAGAGTATCGGGCGATTCCAGGGCAGACGGCATGGGGAGCTCCTCAAGGACGACATATCTAATATATGACGAATGAGAATCGCAACGCGACCGAAATTACGGTAATGATTCAGCTCGAATCGTGTTAACGATCGATGAGGGCTCGCCCCCATCGCGAAAACTCTTACGTAGCGTTGCGCGCTTTTTCAGCGAAAGTTCCCATGTCCCGGGCGATCTCATCGCGCACGCGGCGAAAGACCGCCATGATTTCCTCGCGCGTGCCGGTAGCGTCGGCCGGATCGTCGAAACCGATGTGCAGCCTTTCGCGGACCTCGCCGCTGAATACGGGACAGTTCTCCTTCGCCGAACCACACACGGTGATCACGTGGCTGAAGGGTTTGTCCAGGAATTCGTCCACCATCTTTGGACGGTGTCCGGAGATGTCGAAACCCTTCTCGGACATGGCCGTCACGGCGTCCGGATGAACGCGCTCCGCCGGCTTCGTCCCGGCCGAGGCCACGAACGCCCCGGGCAGGTAATCGCGCAGATACCCTTCCGCCATTTGTGAACGACAAGAGTTTCCGGTACACAAAACCAGGATGCGAAGATCTTCATTGCTCATAACGTTACTCCATTTATAGCGCATGCGCCTTGCACGCGCCGTGCATGCGTTTGTTTATCGGCCGACCGCGGAAGAAATCAAATCCCGCCGCGCACCATGCCTCCATAGTATTCCAGATAGTCCCGCTGTTTGCCTTGAATGCGGCCGTCCGCGAGTTCTATAAAATTGCGATTCTTGAGCACCTTGACGCCGTGCTTGATGATCTTTTCCGGTTCGCGATACAGATAGTTCCCCGGATAGGCTTGAATAAAATCGCGCACGCTCTTGACCGCGTCGGCGCGGCGCAACGAAAATTGATTGTCCGCCAGCAAGCGCGCGATGACTTGATTGGGCAGAATGCGAATGTGCTTACGCCACTCGCGGGTAATTTCATCGCCGATGGCGTGGGTGGGGTCCTCGTGCTTTATATAGCGCGAAACAGGAATGGGTTCGCATAGATCCATGTAGACGCGCGTGCGCTTGCGAATAAACTCCATGAACTTTTGTTTTTCGGTTTCGCCCACGAAATCCGTGTCTTCCGGTACGTTCTCATAGGAAAGGGCCACCGGCACAACCACGACTTCGCGTCCCGAAGCCCGATAGGCCTCGATGGCCGTGGACAGAAGACCCGTCTTCAAGGGGAGAATCCCGCCCGTGCGACTGCGCGTTCCCTCGGCGTAAACCAGGGATGGAATCCCGCTTTCCAGCAGGAGTTCGGAATAGCGCCCCAGACATTCCAGATACAGCAGATTACGCGTACGCTCCCGATCCACGGCATAGGCGCCGAAGGAACGCAGCAGCCAGGACCAGATCGGGCTGGCCATGAGATTGATGCCGGCGGCATAACGGGGCACCGGCAAGCGCTTCCAGGTGAGCCCGAAGGCCACTTCCACGGAATCCAGGTGGGAGCGATGCATGGGCGCGTACAAAATATTATAATGGGATGCCGCCTTGCGGACTTCGGCCACGGCACCACCCACGATGGGAAAACCAGCGCCCGGTCGAAATCCGCCCAGCAGGAAACGCGTCGGACCCAGTACGCGAATCAGGAACTCACGCATGCCCGCGCGATACGAATCGGCGATTTCCTCGCCGTAGTATTCCACCAGGTTGCGCAGAAAGGCGCCTTCCAGTCCGGGCTCGGAGTTCTGGAGGTTTTCCCAGAGTTGAATCTCCCGGGGTAGTTCGCGCAGTTCGCGCTTGTTGCCCGTCTCCAGGGCGTTTTCGCGGCGACGCTCCAGGTTCTTGAGTACCATGCTCGCCTGACGCACGACCCGGGTCTGCATGCCCGGCTGCTGACGCACGCGATCCAGGACGCGCTTTTCCATGACCGATTTTAAACTGCGACCGCGAATGTACTCCAGGCCCTTTTGCTTTCGCGCGCCCGGCGCCGGCGCGTCCATGCCGCTGTTCTTACTCAACAAACCGATCAACGCCGTGGGCGCGGCCTGACGCGAAAGTATATTGAACATGGTTTGATACAGGGGCAGTTCCAGATCCCGTTCTCGGGCGATTTCCAGAATGCCGCCCAGCGCGAAAGCACCTTCCACGGTATCGCTGTTGCGCGCGGCCTGTTTCTCGATGAATCGCCCCGGATTCATCAACAGGTTCACGCGTTCCATGATCCCCGTGCGATTCTGCCCCGTGAGAAAATCGTTCGCGAACTTGCGCCCGTAGGCGCGATTACGACTGTGGGAACTGAC
>CAZGYS010000159.1:0-11357 GCA_964530305.1 uncultured Leptospiraceae bacterium | reverse complement strand
CTCGTCGTTTAACGATGTTTAACGATAGCCGCACTTTTTGCCGGCCGAAACCGATTTGGAGCGCTTGGAAACCTTCAGCTTGAAGTGCTTCTTGCTCCGACCGTGGCGGGAATCGGCGCACTTGCACTTGTATTTTCCTTTAGCCAGGTATTTGCTGCGGGTCGCGTCAGCGCGCAAATAAATGTAGGTGGTCTTGCTTTTTTTCTTACAACGCAGGTAGAGATTACGGTCGCTCTTATTCTTAAAGCGTACCCAGTATTTCTTGGCATTGTAAACATCGGAATAGGAAGCGCGACCGTCGGTCGTTTCCCCGGAGCCGGCCCAAACGGTAGCGGCGGACATGAGGCCCAGGACGGCGGCCCCAAGCAGAACCCTGAAATAAGATTTCTTGAACATGGAAATCTCCTTGTGTCGGATGAATTTTCCCCCCAATGAGAAGGCGGGAGGGCTTTCGTATCAAGCCCTTTTTAGACGTTTTCCGGGCCCTGTTTGTTCAGCGACGAACCAGACCCGAAACGAAGTCGTCCAGCTCCCCGTAAATATTGCCGAAGGCCCCATTGGACATGACCAGCACGACATCGCCCTTTGGAGACGGGCGAAACTTCCCGCGGAAACTCTTCAAGACGTCGGCGGGTGTCGCGCCGAAAAAGGCCGGCGTGCCCGCGGCTTTGATTTCGCGGGTAAGGCGACGAACATCCAGCGATTCGTCCCGGGCCACCTTGCCGGGATTATGAATATCGGCGATGTAGACCGCGTCGGCCCGGGCAAGCGCTCCGACATAAGTCTTCTGAAACAGCTTGCGATGACTGGTGGCGCTGCGGGGCTCGAATAGAGCGTGCACAGCGCGCCCGCGATACGCCTTGCGCATGGCGGCGATGGTCTCCCGCACGGCCGTGGGATGATGAGCGAAATCCTCCACCACGGTTACGGGGGCTTCGCTTTGGGCGGCCTGGATATCCACGCGAATTTGCTGACGGCGCTTGACCCCGGGAAAAGTCTCCAGGGCAAGCTTAAAGTCCGCCCGCGAAATCCCAAGGTCCTCGGCCGCGGCGCGAACCCCCAGGGCGTTGAGCGTATTGTGTCTCCCGGAAAGAGTAAAGGCGATGTCCGCGTCCAGCGCGTCCTGTTTGTCTCCGTACCACGCCAGGCGCGCGTGTTTATAGTCTTCCAACAACGCGCGCACGTTCTTTTCGCTCTTGCAGGCCGCCACCAGTCCGCGCGAAGGGATGATGCGCAGCAGACGTTCGAAGGCGCGCTTGTAATCCTTGAAATCACGAAAGATATCAGCGTGGTCGAATTCCATGCTCGTAAAGATGAGACGCCTGGGATTGTAATGCAGAAACTTGGAATGCTTATCGAAGAAGGCGGTATCGTATTCATCGCCCTCGATCACGAAATGTTCGGAATCCGACACGCGAAAGCCGTCCATGCCGTCGCCCCGCACGCCGCCCACGAAGAGCCCCGGGGCCTTACCGGCGGTGGTCAGGACGTGATCCATGAGAAAGGAAGTGGTGGTTTTGCCGTGGGTTCCGGCTACGACGATGACCTGCTTGTCCTTGAGAAAGAACTCCTTGAGCGCCGCCGACATGCTGGTATAGGGCAGGCCCGCGTTGAGAATCGCCTCGACTTCCGGATTCCCACGCGAAAGCGCATTGCCGATGATGTAGAGGTCCGCCCTTGCCTTGCCCGCCCCGGTGACAATGTTCTTCTCGGAGTATTCGCGCACCGGGATGCCCCACTTCTTCAACTGCAGGGACATGGGCGGATACAGGGGCACGTCCGAACCGGTCACTTTATGACCGATGGTTTTCAGCATGGCGGCCAGATTGCCCATGGCCACGCCGCCCACTCCACTCAGGTGAATCTTCATTCGGACCTTTATTCCAGACTCTTGAAAATCCGGACCGTGCGTAGAATATTGAAAGCCAGCAGCATGAGCACCAGCGGGACCATGAGCAACAGACCCGCGCCGATGTAACGCGAAAACGCATCCCCCAGACCGCGACCGTGAGCCAGGGATTGCGCGCGAATGGACATCAGGATGCTGTAAATCGCCGCGGCGAAAACCATGAGATATCCCAGACCGGGATGCAGGAAAAAGAACATACCGGCCGCCGAGACCGGCAGATGCAAAAAGACCGCCAGGTTGCGAATCTCCTTGTCCTCCGGCAGACTCGGGGGGCGAGAGTGCTCCATGATCTTATCATAGAGCAAGGCCAGCAGAAGGAAGACGCCCACGAGCAACACGGGCATGACGATCTGCGTGGCCGGCGAGATGCGCCCCTTCACGATCCAGACATAGGGACACGCCAGGGCAAAGACGGGATACAGCAGGACGAGACCCAGGTGATTTTCGCGCAGAAAGCGAAAGCTCGCCGAAACCGGACGCGAACCATGTTCGCGCGCGGCGGCGATGTAATCGGCGAAAATCGCCCTGAGGTCCCGGACGGGTTGAAGCAGGCGCATGCGAGCGCGGCCTCTTACTTATACGAGTTTCTTAACCGCGTCGAGGGCCGCGTCGTAGTCGGGCTCTTGAGCGATTTCGGGCACCAGTTCGCTATAGGCGACTTTGTTGTCCTTGCCTACGACGAAGATGGAGCGAGCAACGAGATCCTGGAGGGGACCGTCGGCCATGTGCACGCCGTATGCTTTCGAGAAGCTCATATCGCGATATTGAGAACCGGTTACGACATTGTCGACGCCTTCGGCCGCGCAGTAACGCTTCATGGCGAAGGGAAGATCACCGGAAATTACGACGACGACCGCGTCTCCCAGGGTTCCCATCTTCTCGTTGAATTCCTTGGTTTCCTTCGCGCAAACGGGCGTATCCAGGCTGGGCACTCCGACGAGAACCTTGACTTTGCCTTCGAAATCGTTCAGACCCGCTTCCGACATGTCGTTTTTTACGATCTTGAAATCGGGGGCCGCGTCACCCACGCCGGGCATCGAACCCGATAGATTGATAGGATTGCCTTTTAATGTAACCGATGCCATTTAATTCTCCTCTGGTCTTGAAAACTTGTTGTCATAAATTCGGGATGTCCCATAAATCAGCCAGTCCTATTTTATCGATGGATTCTTCCGGGACGAATAATTTCGCCGGCCTCATGGCCCGGATTGCGGCGGGAGCGGCGGGATATCTGCTGGTCCTATTGTCCCTGCTCGGCCTCGTCTTGAGCCTGATTCCCCTGCTCTTCCCGGCCGTTCTGGCCGTCAGTCTGGTGGTGATCACCATATCCATCGTCGTCCTGCTGTATTATGAGCGGAAATACGCCGACACCGAACCGGGTACTCTGAAGGCCTTTCTACCGCTACGCCTTTTTTTCGAGCGCTATGGTTTTCGAGACATGTATCGCAAACGGCGGCTGTCCAGGCTGGCATTCCTCTCCATGCGAATCGGCGCCTTCTCCATTTTAACCTGCGTCCTGTTCTACATTTTCCTGAGTGCTCATTCCTGGGCGTGCTACATCGCGCCCCTGAACAGCGAGCTGGAGCCAATTCGTAAGAAGTTGCGGATTCTTGCCCGTCAGGAAGGCATACCCGGCGGGGGTAAGAGCGCAAAGGGCGCCTCCGTGGGCAAACCCGGGCCCAGCGTGAATACGCCCAACAAGAAACCGAAAAAATAAGTAAAGATCAACGATTCCAGGCAATCAAATCGAGCAACCCAACCACAAAGAGAACACAAGCCGGCCGGCCGGCGGATACCGCGTATGAACATTGTAATTTTCAGCGACGCCTACCTGCCCAAGGTCGACGGAATCGCCATCTCCATCGACCACTTCAGTCGCATCCTGGGCGGGCGCGGGCATAATTTCGTAATCTGCGCGCCCAAGTACGGCGAAGGCGATTTTGACCGCATCGGAGACAACATCCACGTCGTGCGCTTCAACAGCGCCGGACTGCCCTCCTATCCGGACGTTAAAGTGGTCCTGCCCTCCCAGAACAAAATCAGCAAGGCCATGAAAATGTTCAAGCCCGACCTGGTGCACATTCAAACACCGGGTCTGCTGGGTCAGTACGGTATTCTCGCCGCGAAGATGTACGGCGTGCCCTTGATTGGGACTTACCATACCTTGATCTCCGAACAGGAGACCTACATTTCGCCCTATCGCCTGCTGAAAGTAGACAAGCTGCTGAATTTATTCAAGTCCCAGAAGAAAGTTAAGAAGCGCCTGGATAAAGTGGAACGCGCGCCGGGAGACAATCTACGTAAGAAAATCATCCTGAATCTTTGCAATGGTCTGTATGAGACCGGTCGCTTGATCATTTCGCCCAGCCATCGTATTAGGAAGGTACTGGTGGACGAAGGCGTCAAAACCCCGGTGGAGGTCATCTCCAACGGCATGGACCTGGATCGTTTTACCGGCGAAGTGCGCGAAGCCCCCGGCGATTCACCGCGTCTGTTGCATCTGGGACGCATCTCCTATGAAAAAAACGCGGACGTCGTTCTGCGTGCTTTCGCGTTAATCCAGGAGAAAAAACCCGGCGCCACCCTGGATATCGTCGGCGACGGCCCCGCGCTTACCTCGCTGAAAATCGAAGCCGGCCAACTGGGCCTCAAGGACAAGGTGAACTTTCCCGGCTTCGTAAATCACGCCGACCTGCCCGAGCTGTATCGCAAGTATGATCTTTTCATGACCGCGTCCACCATGGAAACCCAGGGCCTGGTGGTTCTGGAAGCCGCCGCGTGCGGACTGCCCTCCGTGGGCGTCGACGCCTTCGCCTTGCCCGAACTCATCCACCACGGCCGCAATGGTTTCATCGTGGAGCCCTACGATCATGTGGGCATGGCCGAATCCGCCCTGAAGCTGCTGAGCGATCCCGATCTCTACCGAATCTACTCCCGGGAATGCCTGGCCATCGCCGGCGAGCACGATGTGCACGCTTGCGCCGACAAGATGGAGCAGACTTACATGAAAGTCGTTTCGCCGTCCTGGGTGAGTTCATGAGCACGGCGATTTCGCGCGTTCAAATTCTTCAAATTCTTCAAATTCTTCAAGTCCTTCAAAGTATTCGCGAATAAATCGCCGGGCTTCGCGGCAGGCCCACGCTTAATTCTTGCCCTTTCGCTTTTCGCGCGATATTAAACTTGTATCAACTTCAAACGCGGACCGGTTCGTCACCGCCCGCGAAGAGGGGCTCATGCAGGCACAATCCGGTATCGTGAATATTTTGCTCTCCCCGGTCCGGCTGGTTTTCAGCTCGTTCATGACAGTGTGGTGGGCCGTGGAATGGATTTTCCTGGCCGTTTGGCATTTGTTCCTGTTCATCATTCTGGCGGATCGCCTGGACTTGCCCGAGCAATTCACGCGTCATGCGCAACGCAAACTTCACGAACAAGGCGAAGCATTGCGATTCGTGTGGGGGCGCTGATCACCGCCGCAACCAGGTGCCGGATCGCCCGACCTTGAGCCAGCCGGGGCGACGCTTCATCAAAAACGCGCCCAGACATCGCAAGAAGATCACGAAAAGAAAAAACATATAGAAGAGGCGCTGGGGCACGACGTGCACCAGGATGCCGACCCCGCGTCCCGACAGCAAACAGGCCAGAAGCGAAATCAGGGTTTCCACCAGTAGAAACGACGCGACCAGCGCCAAGAGAAAAGGCGAAAAGTCGCCCATGAGCACGGCGATGTACCCTACGTAAATCGGATAGATAAAAAAGACGAGCAGGTTATTGTAGACGAAGTTCGGAAACCCGAAACAACGCAACGCCGTATTCGAGGTGCGTGTCCAGGCGCCCAGGTGCAGGCGAATGCATTGCAGGGAACCGTACAGCCATCTGAATCGTTGGCGCGCCAAATCGCCCAGGGTCCAGGGCGCCTCGGAATATGATATCGCCCGGGACGCGAAACGCATGGGAACGTTCGTCGCCGCCAGGCGCAAGGTCATTTCCGTATCCTCCACCAGCGTCCCGCAGCTGAAGCCGCCGGCGCTTTGCAGGGCATCCCGGCGATACGCGCAAGCCGCGCCCGAAAGCGTGGTGATGCAATTCAGATGCGATTGAGCTCGGCGCTCCGTGTGCAGACCGGTGATGTATTCCAGTTCCTGCCAGCGCGTCAAGACGGAGCGCGGATTGCCCACGCGGACATTGCTCGTTGCCGCGGCGATGCTCTCATCCATGAAACACAGCATCAAATACTTCAGCGAACGCAGGCTCAATACCGTATCCGCGTCTATGGTCAGAATGATATCGTGGGCCGCGCGCGCAACGCCCAGATTCAGGGCGGCCGCCTTACCTTGATTCGTCCGCCGGTCGATGTAGCGCGGGCGAGGCCCGTCCGCGGAAATGAGCTTTTCAATCACCGCCCCCGTAGCATCCAGGGATCCGTCGTTCACGACGATGACCTCCATATGGGGGTAACCCAGGCGTAGAAGCCGCTCCAGGGTTTCACCGATGAGCTGCTCTTCATTGTAGGCCGGCACGACGATGCTGACCGGCGGCCAGCCTTTCGCTCGCAGCAGGCGTAAATGCTCCGCGCGCTCTCGCCTCTCCCCGGCGGCTTGCTTCAGCGCGAAAACGGCGATTGCAATCCAACGCAACCAGACCAGGGCCATGAGACAGGTGAAGGCGATGAAAAACGGATCCACGCCGGTCGCTTCAGTCGAGTTTTTCCCCGGCCGAATCCCCGGACCCGAGTTTCACCTTCGACCGCGCACGCCACAAGAAGAAGGCCAAAACGAAGGAAAAAACCATGTGGCCGATTCCCGAATAGGGGTCTCCGTCGGCCTTCGCGGTTTCTTCGTAGAAAGTCCAGCCGGCGCCGATGAGTCCGCTTGAGACAAAAAAGGCGGTCAGGCCGGCCAGGATCTTGTTGTTTCGTATTTGACGAGGAGTCAGCTCGCCGTTCGCGTCCGTCTTCGCCTCGACCTGGTCGGGAGCTTTGTACGCGGGCGCGCCGTAGGGGTTTTCGCGCAGGTCTTGTTCCTTGTCGTTGAAGGGCATCGGCCTTGTGTTGGGCGGGTTCGATTCGGCGGGATACGCTTCGCCGATTAATCCCCGCCGCCGAATAGACTCAATTGATTGTCGTCGTCGAGCACGGCGATGTGATTGAGGTTGCGAAACTTACCGGCGTAATCCATGCCGTAGCCGATGACGAAATGGTCGTCGATGTCGAATCCGCGATAGTCGATGGGATAATTTAGCTGCTGCTTGGCTTCCTTCACCAGCAAGCTGGCGATTTTCACGGATGCCGGCTTGCGCAGAAGGAAATTCTCCATCAGATAGTTCAGGGTCAGTCCGGTGTCGATGATGTCCTCCACCAGTATAACGTGTTTGTCCTCGATGGAATGCTTGAAGTCCTTGGTAATCTTGACGATGCCCGAGGAAGTCTTTTCGTTTCCATAGGAGCTGACTTCAATGAAGTCGACGTGCAGGGGTACGTGGATGTGACGCACGAGATCCGCCATGAAAATAAAACAGCCCTTGAGGGTGCCGATGATGGTAAGCTCTCCACCCTCATAGTCTCGCGTGATCTTCGCGCCCAGTTCCTCGATGCGTCTCTGGATCTCCGAGGAGGAGATCAAGATTCGCATATCGTATTGATTTCTATTTTCGCTTACCGGCCTTTCCGTTTCCATGTTCGCCTCCGTATTTTTCGTTCAGCGTTGTTCTACCTGGTTCCGTAGAGCCGGTCTCCCGCGTCTCCCAGACCCGGCAAAATGTAACCCTTCTCATTGAGCTGACGGTCGACGCAGCCGACCAGGATTTCGATATCGGGATGGGCCTCGGCCAGCACCTTGAGTCCCTCGGGCGCCGCCAGCAAACAGACGAATTTGATCCGCTTGAGACCCTCCTGCTTAATGCGATCAATAGCCATGGAAGCCGAGCCGCCAGTGGCCAGCATGGGATCCAGAACATAGACCTGGCGCTCCGAACTGGAAGGCGGAATCTTAAAGAAATACGTTTTGGGTTCCAGGGTTTCTTCGTCGCGATACATGCCGATGTGACCCACCCGCGCCCCGGGCATGTGCGCCAGAAAAGAATCCACCATGCCCAGCCCCGCGCGCAGGATGGGCATCAGCAGCGGTTTCTTCCCCAGAATGAAGGGCGCATCCATCTCCTCCAGGGGCGTGCGAATCTTCTCATGACGCAGAGGCAGGCCCGCCGTGGCTTCATAGGCCATGAGCAGGGTAATCTCGTACACCAGTTCCTTGAATTGCTTCTTGGTCGTTTCCACGTCCCGCAGAAGGCTCATTTTATGCGAGATCAGGGGATGTCGCATCTCGAATACGTTCAGGAAATCGCGATGGGGACGCAAAGGCATGGGTGTTGAAAGGTATGCCCGCGCCGCGTTCATTGTCCAGCGGAAAAATCGCGCCCGAAGTATCAGCCGCGGGTTTTTACGAGGTCCATTCGAGGCGATTGAACTAAAATCGCCCGGGCCTAATTTTTTGAGACGAGCCCGGGTCCTCGAACATACTTTCATCATGAACGAAGAAAAATATAAAAGCGTAACCGCGCGCGAAATCGGCCCGAACGACAACGACTTGATCCTCTGCGTGCGAACATCGCCCCGTATACCCGAGCCCATACTCGGCGACTCCAGGTGCTACTACGAGCGTTTGATGGAGTTAAGCGATTCGCTCCTGCGCCGGGGCATCCGTGAATTACCCGAAGCCCTGGCCGAGCGCATTCAATTCCTGACCGACTCGGTACCCGAAGCGCGGGGCAATGCCATGATTCTGGTGGAGCCCGACTTTACCATTCGTCCCGTCTCCCTGCGCGCCAACGGAGATCCTTCGCGCTATGACGAACGCATGCGCTTCGTCGTTTCCTTTTTGAACGGGGAGGGACATTTGTTGCGCCAGGATTCAATCTCCATCGCCTTGAAAACGCGCGAAGGTGCAAGCTACGTATATAGAATGGAGTTTGAGGTAGAGGCGGCCATGGAACGTTTTCTCGTTCGCAACATCATGGATCGCCGTATTCGCCCCCTGCTCGAGGGAGAAAACCTGGTTTCCGGACGCGGCGTGGCGGCCTTCGCTTAGGCCCCATTATTCACGAACCCGGTGAGAGGTTGCGTCGCGTCATGAACAGAGGCGCGATTTCCGGATCCATATGCATTACCCGCGAATAATGCGGGTTAGTCCGTCCTAACAACCCACGCAGGAAAAATCGGACGCGCTGTTGGTGTCCGTGGTTCCATTGCGCTGAATGTAGTCATTGGTGGAGCCGTCCTCGAAACTCACGCAGGTGTTCTGGGTGTCCTTGTCGTTGAATGAATCCACCGGTAGAAAGGTAAGATTCCAGACCGCGCTGCCCTGATTGAACATAGTGCGAAAGCCTCCGGTCATGAGCCCCTCGGGAATATCGCCGTCGCCATTGCTGTAGCAAACCAGGTCCATGGGCGTCGAATTCAAATCATAGGAAATAAACACGATACCGTCCGAACTGATGATGCCCGGCACCTCGGAAAACACGTCGTATTGATTCGCGGTGTTCGCGGCGATGCTGTAGGTCGTGCCCGCGAAGCAATTACCCGAATTCTGTTCACAATCGTCCTGACGAATCCGGTCGTCCGAAAAGTCATTGGCGCGATCAAGCGTCAGCAGGATTTTTTCTCCCGCGTTGATGGGCACGTCCCGCATGCGGTATAGTAGAATCGGCGTCGGCGAAAAGAAATCGTAGTAGTACACGCCCAGGTTGTGCAAAGTCCCCGAGGAAGTCGCCGTGAGTTCCACCCGGTCCTCACTGGAGGATTGCGCCGGCCACACCTGGGTAATGAGCATGTTCGCCGGACTTGAACCGTGGCCTTCCACGCCGATGAGTCCGCCGTGAATAAAACCGCCCGTAGCGTCGATTTTGTTTTCGCCCGCGCCGCCCTGCACGCTGAAGGCGTAGGTGGTGCCCGCGTTCAAATCGGTCGTAGTCGTAACCAGCAGCAAGGAAGTGTCATTGGAATCCAGGGAAACCGAGCAATCGCCGCCGCCGCAGGCGGTACTCGTCACGCGCGGCGTATCGCGCATGGCCCAGCGCATTTGGATGGTAATGGTTCGCGTACCCGTGGAAAAGGCGATTTGCGGCGTGTTCAACAACGCGTTGATGCCGCCCGCCGCGCTGGAAGGCGCCGCGGGACTGGTGGAATTGCCGCTGTAATTGGGCGTGGCCACCATGCCTTTCTTATAAGTATCCTCCACCTGGCCCGTCCCGCAGGGCGCGCGAAAGTTCACGCTTGCATTATCGCACAGATCCGATGAGTTCGTGGAGAGGCCCATATTGCCGTTGGAAGTATACCAGGAACCGGGACTGGTTCCCGGCAAGGCCTTGCCCGCCTGAGGATGACCGGCGGGATAGAAAAAGCGCTCCATGGAAAAAGTACGACGATTGGCGCTATCGACTTTTCCCGCGAAAGGCGGATCCCCGGTGCCCGCTTGATCGATCAAGTTCATGGTGCCGTCGTAGAGACGCACGAAGAGCGCCGAGGAATTCAAATCGAAATCCTTCGTGCCCGAAATCTTATTATCCGAAGTCTCGATGCCCTTGTTCTGTCCCTTCAAAAGGAAGTAGCCCTTCGCCGGTATGATCAATCGCCCCGGCCCGTAATGGCGACTGGCCACGCCGTCCTTGAACCAGTTGAATTCGTCCGGGATGGGATAGATGGTCTTTTCGCTCGCGTCCCAGGTGATGCCCCAGTGACTGATGTCGATGGCCCGGTCCGTGGTATTGTAGAGTTCGATCCAATCGTCCGTCGAATTATAACTGGTGCCTTCGTATGAACCGGCCCACATGAGCTCGGAGATCACCACGTCTCCCGGGGCGGCCACGTCCCCGCTGGGGTGATCCAGCTGGCGCGAAATCGGCGTACCCACGTCCCAGATTTCCTGCCACTGCTGTACGATTTCGCGCGCCACCAGGGGATTCGTAATGACGAGCATGTTTTCGTCATTGTTCTGCACGGCGTTTCCGGACCAGTTGAACGAACCCGTGGAGACGATGGTCCGATCGATGATGATCGTTTTCGTATGCAGCTTTCCGCCGTGAGACTTTAAGCCGGGTACCGCGGTATGCTCGTTGCCGTCTTCCCGGATGAACGGCCCCGTGGGAATATTCAGGCCGGCCGAATACAGACGCGGCGCCGCTAGCACCGCCGTTCGGTATCCCTCGCGGATCCCTAATACGGGTTGGCGATCGGCAGTTCCTTGGACGGATAAAGCGTGATCACGCGGCAACCGTCCGGCGTCACCACGATCTCTTCCTCGATCCGCGCGGCCGATGCACCGTCGCTCGCCGGGCAGTACGTCTCCAATGCGAAGACCATGCCTTCCTTGATTTCGATCGGATTGTCGAACGACACCAGACGGCTGATGATCGGACGTTCGTGCAGCGCGAGGCCGAGGCCGTGGCCGAACTGGAG
>CAZGYS010000158.1:0-11426 GCA_964530305.1 uncultured Leptospiraceae bacterium | reverse complement strand
TACACTCTTTCCCTACCCGAAAAACGCCCCGCCGCCATTATCAAGCAGGCCCGGGTTTTGATTCGACTGAACGATAGTCGAGTTCTGTACGGAAACGCGGTGCGTATGAACGACGGGCTCATCGCCGTGCGCCTCAAGGCGGGCAGTATTGAAATTCCCTTCGAGGCCGTTTCCGAGATCAGTCTGCGCGATATTCCGTTCACCGAGAACGCCGCCGGCCTGAACGTCTATTTCGGCGGGCGCCGCATCGGGTCGGTCATGGCCATTCGACGCCTGAAGGACGGCGTTCTCATCATCCAAAACGGCTCCTTCAAGCGTTTTCGCGAAAACCCGGACCGCATCTTCTTTGACGCGAAAAAATAGTAAATAATGTAAACCGCTTTCGCCTCGGAGGGCGGAAAAATTGCTTTGCGCGGGAGCCGGCCCGGTTTTAATCTGTGCTTCCATGTCCCGCCTGATAGCCGGTCTTTGCCGCCCCCGGGTGAATAACGCGGCCGCGCCGGCGTTCTTTCTGATGCTCCTCGCGGCGGTCCCCGTCCGGGCGGACTATATTCATCTCAAGAACGGGCGCATCGCCGACGGCAAGTTCGTCACGGTCGAGGGCGCGGACTATGTGTTCCGGAGCGGAAACCAGGAGCTTCGCGCCGCCATCAAGGACACGAAAAAAATGGTCGTGGGCTATCGGGGAGTACCGGTCTGCCTTCGGCGCCACGGTTGGCCCCGGGATTGTTCGGCCCTGCTCTTCGTACTGGATTCCCGCGAAGCCCTGGTGGGGTACCCGGAGCAACGTAGGAAAAAAGCCGAAAAGAAAGCCGAGGCGTCGCGGGGCTGGTTGCGATCGGCGCGGGTGCCCCTGGACCGAATCGCCTTTATGGAATTCAAGAGCAGCGATGACGGGCGTTTACCCCTGATTCGTCCCGGCGTCAGGATTCGACCCGGGGGGGCGGACAAACCCGGTACGGTGGTCAAGGCGGGACGTAAGGAAATACGTTATCGTCCGACGGGCGGAGACGAACAATTATTCAAGGTGGGCGAGCGCGTGGCGACCATTCGCCTGCTGCCGCCCCGGGTGATTTCGCCGCGAAAGACCCAATCGCCTCCGCGCATCGCGGCCTGGAATTATTTCGTGCCCGGTATGGCCCAGTGGCGTCGCGGCGAAAAATTGAGCGCCGGCGTTTTCCTGGGAGCGGTGGTCGGCTTTACGGGACTGGCGTATCAGGAGGTTCGACACGCGTCGAACATGGCGGGGAAGATCAATCGCAATCCCGTGGAACTATACTTTTCGTCCCTGGCGGGCGGAGATCGCGCGGCATACACCGGTCATGTGAATCGTTACCGGGGCTTGCTGGGCGCGCAGCTCATCGCCTATGCACTGGCCTGGATCCATGCCCTGGAGTGGTGGCCGTTTCGTGCCGCCGGTCCGGGTATCGAAGAACCCGGCGTGGGTCGCCTGAACGGGGCTCGCTTTGCGGTGCCCCGTCCCGTTTTTTTTCTGAAACCCGCGGAATCGCGCATGACGGCGGACTCGGGACTGCGATTAAATTGGAAATGGAGGTTTTGACATGTGGAAAATTGCGACCGATTGCCCGAACCGCGCGTCTAAAAACAGCATGTCCGCGCTGGTTACCGGAACATTACGATTACCGCGCGGCGTTCTCCTGCTCCTCCCGGCGGCCCTGGTCCTGGTCGGCCCGAGCCGGGCCTCGGATGCAACCGGCGTTCGTTTCAGCGGCATGGGGTTTCGCGTGGGCGATTCGCGCATCGTGGAGTCGCGTTCCCTGGCCGATGAAAAGTTCACGATTTTCAGCAAGGGTAAGGCCCTTGTAAAAGAGCACAACATCGACGATGGTCGTGGTCGACGCGTGGAAAGCGTTCTACGTCAGGAAGCGGGAATCGCCGTGTCGGTGAAAGTGGTCGTTCAAAAAGACGCGGAAACGAAACGCTCCAATTCGAAGAGCCGCTCCATCAAGCGGGTGACCCATGGTCGAACTTACATTATTTCGCGCGTCGGAGATAAGCTGGCCATTCGCTACCCCGACGGTAAGACCCCCGGCCCGAACGAGTTGCGCATTCTCTCCCGGCAGTACCGGGATCTGGGGCGCATGTCCGTGGGCAGTGCCCTGTTGCTGGGGCGTCGCATCAAGCCGGGGGAGCGGGCCGATTTTTTGGCGCCGGTCATCAAGCGCTACTTCGGCGCCAAGAAAAGCACGCGCTACGAAAACACGAAAATCGTATTCAGCGGCGTCAGGGAGAAAGACGGCGCGAAGTGCGGCGTCTTCAAGTTCAAGACCACGGTCGTACTCCCCGTGGGCAAGACCGCGTCCGTGATCGTCTACATGGACGGTGAAATGCTCTATCGCCTCCGGGGCGCCTGGCCGGTTGCGTTCGAGATGCGGGGACCCATCACCATCAAGAGCAAGGGTGGTTCCACGGGCATGCGCGGGGAAGGTCGCGCCGAACTCATATACAAATATACCTATAAAAAGAAGCCGAAAGCCGCCCCGAAACGACGAACCATCGGCGGTTGAGGCGGGTCTCATATATTGGAAAAACACAGCCGCGGTCTGGCGCGGACACAGGAGCAGAACAGATGATTAGAATTCAACATACGCGGAAGGCGGGGCTCTGGGCTCTCGTGCTGCTTGCGTCGGCGGGTTCGGCGTCCCTGGCCGCGGAAACCGTCACCTTCACGGAGAAAAAGCTGCAACCGGGCGCCGTCCGGACGGAATCTTCGCGCATGAAGATGAACCTGAACCTGGCGGTGTCCGTGGGCGGGGTGCAACTGGGTACCTTCAAGCAAACCGAGGCGGAGGTTACGCGCAAGCTGGAAAAGGTCCTGGCCGTGAAGGGCGGCGTCCCCAATGAAATCAGCGTAACCTACAAAAAAGCAATCAAGGTTAAGACCGCCCGCGGGCAAACGCGGACGAAGGCCAAGGAAATTCAGGGCAAGTCCTACAAGGTCAAGGGCGGCCCCGCCGGTTCCACCGTGGTGTACCTGGACGGTAAAGCGCCGGGCGGCAAGGAAGTCGGCCTGGTGCGCAAGGATTACAAAAGCCTGGGTAAGCCGGATCGTATGGAGCAGAATCTGGTTGGGCGTCAATTAACGAAGGGCCAGCGAGCGCCTTTTCTCGAATCCACCTTGCGGGAGTTCGTGGCCGGCGGCAAGGCCGACGAAGTCCGTGACCTCAAGATCATCTTCAAGGGCACGCGTTCCTGCGCCGGCTTTCAGTGCGGCGTCTTTGATATTTCCCTGACCATGGGCGCGAAAATCGACGCGAACGCCGAAATGAGCATGACCCTGAACGGCGAAATCATGGTCCGCGTGGAAGGCGCCTGGCCCGTTAGTATCAATCTCAAAGGACCGGTTTCCATGCAGGGCAGTAATGTCAGCGACGGCCGCAAAATGGAAATGAAGGGCGGCGGAGAAATGGAGTTAAACATTGAATATGTCTACAAATAAGATTTCGAAATTGAGCGGGCTCGGCCCGGGGTATCGCTTCGCGCGATTTTTGCCGGCGCTGGTGCTGCTGGGATTCATTCTTCCCGGCGCGCCGGTTTCCTCTCAAGTGCCTCCTCCGCCGCCGACTACAACACCGCCGGTCGTGTTTACCAAACAGGGCGTGACGCCCGGGCTGGTTATCACCGAGAACGAAAGCCTGAAGATGAACATGACCATCAAGGTCATGATGGGTTCCGTGCCCGCCGGGCAATTCAGCATGAGCGAAGACGATGAGAAGGACAAGCTGATCAAGGTCCTCAAGGCGGATACGAAGGGTGCTCCCATGGAAGTAGAGGTGAATTACAGGAAGTCCTCCTCGGTAAGCGTCGAACAGGGTCAAAGAAAAGTCGGCACCCGACCCACGCAGGGCAAGACCTACGTGGTGACGTCCGACGGATCCGTGCGCTATGCGGCCGGACAAACGCCGCCTCCCGCGGAAGAGGCGCAGGCGGTCAAGAAGGACTTCGCGAACATGGGTAAGTCCTTCATCATCGACGAGCTGGCGGGTAAGTCCTTTACCGAGGGTCAGAAGGTGCCCGAGCTGGAAGCGGTGTTGCGTCGCTACGCCGGCTCCGACGACGAAGTCAAGGTATCCGACGGAGAAGTAATTTTCAAGGGAACGCGCGCTTGCGGCGGCGAAACCTGCGGCGTATTCGGCGTGGCCATGAAAATGGCCGGCGTATTCGAGGAAAGCCTGCGCATGGAAGTGCCCTTGAGCGGCGAAATCGTCGTACGCGTGAATGGCGCCTGGCCGGTGAAACTGGCGCTCAGCGGCCCCATCAAGGTTTCGGGCGGTAAGGAAGTGGAAGGCCGCAAGATGGTTCTCACCGGCGGCGGCCAAATGAATATCGGCTATTCATACACGTATAAGTAAGACCTCATACTCGTATGCATAAGACCCGCAAGCAGGGCTGTTCAGGCCCGCGTCATAGGGACGGGAGGAAGATTGTTCGTCGGCATGACGTTCAGTCTTCTTCTCGAACGACTATCCGGTATTCCTTCCGGTCCAGGTCCTCGAAGTCGTGCTCGTACTGAGCGGCGCATCTGCACTTTGTGGGATTAGAGCCGATGCTCTCTGAATAAGTGATGGTGATTTGATCCCCTTCCATTCTGAAGCGACCGGAAACCGTGGAGCCTTCGCATATGGCGTAGAGGTACGTGCGAATTCGCAACGTACGATCCGCGACCCATTTTTTTTCCAGCACTCCGGCCCCCGCATGGCTTTGGCGCACTTCGGCGGGTAAACTCTTATGTCCGCATTGCCGCGCGGGTTCCATATTCAAGGACGAACCGGCGCAAGACATTGCCGTGAGGCTCAAGAGCAGGGCGATTTTTTTCAAAACTTCTCCTTGATAACGCCGCTTTAAAGGCGACGCATCCGTGCATTGGACGTGGATTACGTGTCGGTGTTCATGGTTTTCTTTAAGAGCTCCGCCGGAGAAATTTTCGGTGAGCCGGACTTTGCTTCTTCCGCTTGCTTGATCATATCAAAAATACGACGATTGACGGGCGTCGGCACGGCGTGCTTTTCGCCCAGGGCGATGATCTCCCCGTTCAAATAATCGATTTCGGTTTCGCGGCCTCTTTGCAGATCCTCCCACATGGAGGAACGTGCTTCCGGATCAATCTTGACCATGGCCGCCGCTACGCGAAAGAACAGCCAATCCGGCAGGCCCAGGACCCCGGGCGCGATGCGGGGGAGCATGCGTCCGTAACGCACGGGCTTGATGCCGGCCGCGTCCAAGGCCCGCAGACCTTCGCGGATGCAGGCGGCCACCACGCGACGATAATCGCGATTCCCCAGGCCTTCGCGCAGGGGGACGCCCACGAGCGCGTTGACGGCATTACTCATGTTCATGAGCAGTTTCGTCCATAGAATCCCCGGGAGGTTCTCCAGGACTTGAGCTTCGAACCCGGCTTCGACCAGCGCCGCCGCTGCCCGGTCTTCGCCCGCGTTCGTTTTTTCCATGACCAGGGGGCCGCTGGTTCCCAGGTGGAAACGGGCGCCCTCGGAACGCACGACATTGAAAGGAACCATGCCCGCCAGGACTTTCGCGTCCGGTAGGACTTCCCTCAAGAGCGCGGCGTTGCGAACGCCGTTTTGAAAACTGATGACGGGGGCATGGGCCGGCAAGTGGGGTTTTATTTGCTCCCCGGCGTCGACCGTGGCCGGGTTTTTCACGGTCAAGAAAATCGCATCCCTGTCCCCGAGGCGCGACGGATCGGTTACATAGGCAACCTGGTTCGGCTCCAGATCGATTGTTTCGCCCGTGTAATCCGTGAGGTGGAGGCCGTGCTCGGCGATTTCACCGGCCAGGCTCGACCGTCCCACCATGACGACGTCATGCCCCTTCGCGATGAGTTTGCCGCCCAGGTAGCAACCGATGGCTCCGGCGCCCATAATTCCGATTTTCATGGGGCGATTAAATCAGGCCGACCCCGGCGGGCATAGCAAAAACCCATTGCGTGTATCCGCGGCGTTGAAATTTCTTTCCCATGGTCTCCCACAATCAAACCAATGCTCATACCCCTTCGAAATGGCGGGCGCGATTTCGACTTTCCGGTTTACTCCTCGTTGCCGTCCTATTGACGGCGACGGCATTCTCCTGTCGTCCCGGAGCCGGGGCGATTTCCCGGGCCGAACTGGACGTGCTGATTCGCCATTTCAAGGCGCGGCCTCCGGCCGAATTTACGAATTTTTCCGATTTTCTCAAGGAGACCG
This sequence comes from uncultured Leptospiraceae bacterium, assembly GCA_964530305.1. Taxonomy (GTDB): domain Bacteria; phylum Spirochaetota; class Leptospiria; order Leptospirales; family Leptonemataceae; genus CAZGYS01. The sequence continues at coordinate 5,205 of CAZGYS010000158.1, read as the reverse complement.
AACGGGTGAGTAAGAATCGCTACGTGCGGGAAGCCCTGGAGCGTAAAAAAACCGGCGGCGTGCTGGACGAATCGCAACGGATCACGATTTACCGCTTACTGGCGGTCTATGCCCGAACGCGCTATCGCAATGAGCTTCTGGAAAACCTGGGGCGCCTGGTGGCGATTCCCACCTTTCGGCGTGAAGGCGTTCCGCAACATGAGAATCCGGACATTCTAAAAATGGGCCGCGAAATCGAGAAGATGGCCGGCGAGATGGGGCTTGAGTTTCGCAATACGGACAATCGTATTTATGAAGTGATCCTGCGTGGGCAAACGAAGGAGGATTTCGGTATCTATACTCACGGGGACGTCGTGCCCGCGGACGCGAAGCTCTGGCGTCTGTCCGACGGCACGCGCCTGGATCCGTTTCGCATGCGCATCATCGGGGATAAGATCTACGGGCGCGGTACGGAAGATGATAAGTGCTCCATTGTTGCGGCCATGTATGCCATGCGCGCCATCAAGGAGAGCAAGCTGCCCCTGAAGCGCACGGTTCGTTTGATGATCGAAACCACGGAGGAGACGGGCAGCCAGGGAATTAAATATTATAAGAAGAAGCATAAGCTGCCGGCCTACAATGTCGTGCTGGATTCCTACTATCCCGTGGTCACCGCGGAAAAGGGCTACGGTAGTTTGTACATTCGCTTTCCCCTTCGTAAGGCTTCGGGCAAGGGTGCCGAGGTTGTCGAAGTTCGCGGCGCGAAAGCCGTCAATATCGTACCGGGCCGGGCCCTGATGGTGTTTCGCGGCGAAGCCCCCGGGAAATTCAAGCAACGTCTGGATGAAGCCGCGGCGGCTTTCGCGCAAAAGCACGGCGGGAACTTTTCATTTGAGAGCGAAAATCGCGGACGGGAAACGCGGCTTACTTTCATCGGCACTTCAGCCCACGCCTCGGAGCCCGGTCGGGGCGTAAATCCCGTGTCCAGGGCCTTCGTATTCCTGAACGGATTGGATAAACAGGGTCTGCTGAAGCGGAATCACTACACGGATGCCGCGCGTCTGGTGGCGGTCAACATGGGCCTGGATTTTCATGGGAAGGCCCTGGGCGTGGACTTCAAGGACGATTTCATGGGTCCGTTTACCATCGCCGTTACCATGAGCCGCGAAAAAGACCGGCGTCTCGAAGTGGGTTTGAACACGCGCATGCCCCGGGGCAAGACGCCTGGGGCGCTCAAGGCGGCCATCGCGGCGAAGCTTGAGAAGTTTCGCGCGGCGGAAAACCTGGCCTTTACTTTCGAGCACGATCAGGCGGCGCCCATGTTTCGCAACGCGGAAGGTCGCTGGTTGCGCACGTTGCTGGATATCTTTTCGTCCCTCACCGGTAAGGAAGGTAAGCCGGTCTCTTCCAGCGGCGCCACGACCGCCAGGGAGTTGCCCAATGGCGTCAACTTCGGACCGGCCATGCCCGGAACGAAATACCGCGGGCATACCACCAATGAGTACAAGCGCGTGGAGAATTTTTATCTGGATGTGCGCATGTTCACCGAAATGCTCCTGCGTATTTCCAATCTCCAACAGATGCAGTAAATCCGCTCAATCGCCCGAGGCGCATTGCGCAATATTGCCCGGCCGACAATGCGCCTCAACGAAGATATGCGTCTCAAACGCGCGTCGATTTACTTAAATGTACAAAATATGCTTGCCGCGCCGTCGTGGCGAGGTATCCTTTCCCGGTTCTCGTCATGGCGAAAGAATCCGAACCATCGTCCGAAGCCGCGAAAGACCCGTCCAGAATCGGCGAACGCCTGCGTCGCGTTCGCGAAGAGCGTGGACATCCCATAGCCGTTGCGTCCGTCATCAGCGAAAAATACGGGATACGGCTCAGCTCCCGGGGTCTGTCTCGCATGGAGCGCGGCCTGCGCGAAGTTCCCCTTACCATCCTCTACGCCCTGGCGGACTTCTACAAGGTCAACCCGGGAGAGCTGGTTGATCCGGCCTACAATGCCTCCGCGAGAGACCTGGACTTCCTGAAAAAAGACAAGGAATTACTGGCTCGACTCGAGGAGCTGGCGCGAAACCTGGGAAGCGGCCCGGCGCGCGAACGCATCAAGGCCCGTCTGGCTCATCTGGTGGAAATCATCAATCGCCGTAAGGGACCGAAGCAATAGGAAACGTCGTTCATTTACGCATCGGCATTCATGTCCGGCGTCGCATCCGGTGTCGCGGGCTCGTCATCGCCTTCCAGGCGTCCCGGAATCATGAAAAAGGCCGTGCCGGCCGAGATCAATGCCAGGGCCGAACAGATATAACACACCACGCGATATCCGGCCAGGAAGGATTCGCCGATGGCGGTCTTCAAGGCGACTTTCGTTTCCGGCGTTGCCGCGGGCGGAATCGGCATGGCCGAAAGTTGATTGCGCTGAGCGTCCAGTTCAGCGCGAAGCTCCGGAGCCAGGCTCATGTTCCCGAAGCGATCATTGAGTTCCAGGTTAAAGGTTCCCAGGATAAAGATCCCCATTACGGCTATGGCCAGCAGACCCGCGATGCGCGAAACGGCATTGTTCACGCCGCTGGCGGCGCCCGATAATTCTCGGGCCGCCGCGGCCATTACCGTGGACGTCAGGGGCGCTACCGTCAGGGACATGCCCACGGACATTACGAGTATGGCGGGAAAAAACGTAGTCCAGAAGGTTCCGCCGATGCCCGGCAGCGAAAACATAAGAAAGCCCGCGGCGGTTATGGCCGGGCCCGTCACCAGCAGGAATTTATTACCCAGCCGATTTACCAATCGCCCCGACAAAAGCGAAAGGGTAAACATCACGATGATAAAGGGTAGAAAGGTCAGCCCCGTCTCCGTTGGCGAATAACCCTGAACATGAATTAAGTTAAAGGGCAGAAAGAACATGATTCCGCCCAGGGCGGCGTACAAAAGCAGGGTCAGCACGTTCGCGCCGGTGAACGCGGCGGATTTGAAAAGCGAAAGGGGCACCATGGGATCGGTGCTTTTTGATTCGACGAAGACGAAGAGCACAAGGGCCGCCGCGCCGCCCAGTAAGGACGCGATAATTACCGGGTCGGCCGCTCCCCGCTCCGGATACTCGATGAAGCCGTAGGTTACGCCGCCCAGGCCCAGGGTGACGAGCAGCGCGCCGGGCCAGTCGGCGGTGCGTTCGCGGGAATCGTCACGGCTTTCCGGCACGCGAAGATACAGAAGCACCAGAACGATCAAGGCCACGGGCGCGTTGATGTAAAACACCAATCGCCAGGTAAGTTCCTCGGCGAAGTAGCCCCCGAGTATGGGGCCCACGGCGGTCGTTATGGCGCTGAAGGCGGACCAGATGCCGATGGCCCTTGGTTGAGCTTCGCCCTTGAAGTAGGCGTTGATGATGGAAAGACTTCCCGGAACAAGCAAAGCTCCGCCCACTCCCTGGAAGGCGCGGGCGATGATCAAATCGCGCGCGGTGCTCACCATGCCGCACCACACCGACGCGGCGGCGAACAATATCACGCCCACTCCGAACATGCGTCGGCGGCCGTAGATATCGCCCAGGGCGCCCCCGACGAGAATCAAGGACGAAAGGAAAAGGATGTAGGCCGAGACAATCCACTGAACGTCGGCCACGCTCGCGCGCAGCTCTTTTTGTAATACGGGCAGAATGACGTTGAGCGCGGAATAGTCGATAAAGGGCATGGCCGAACCCAGAATGGTTACGGCCAGGACCCAGAAGCCGCCTCCGGTATCGCCGGCGGCCTTAGCGGGGCGCATCGATTTTCACCGACTTAAGAAATTCAAGCAGCACGTCCGCGGTGCCTTCGGGGTTTTCATACTGGGGGCTGTGGCCGCTGTCCTTCCACAGGACCCATTTGGAACCGGCGATACCGCGATGGTAGGCTCGCCCGTTGCGGGGGTGCACGGTGGTGTCCTTGTCTCCCCAGAAGGCCAGGGTGGGTACGCGAATTTCGCCCAGGCGATTGTTGAGGATGTAATCCTTGCCTTCGCGAATCTCCCGGCGAATGCGATTGTCCCAGGCGAAGTTCTTTTTGGACTGCTCTATGAAATACATTTTGAAGGGGCGGGGTACGAAGGGTTTTTTTACGAAATTGCCCTCGATGTATTTGTCGAACTCCGCTTCGGTTTGTAGAGGCGCTTTGGACGGCTCATAGGGAATCGTGTCCGAGGTTTTCATGCCGGCGGCGTTCAAAAGGAGCAGCGAATGCACGTCCCGCGGGAACATCAGGGTATAGGAGACGGAGATGTGTCCGCCCATTGAATTGCCGCCCAGGTGAAATTTCTTCAGGCCGATCTTTCGCAGGAATTTATTCATGATCAGGGCCTGGCTGCGAATGGAATGATTGCGTTTGGGATCGCGAAGCGATTTCCCGAAGCCGGGAACCTGAGGCAGGATGACGCGATAGTGTTTCGTCAGTTTACCGGCGGATTGTACGAAGCTCACCATGCTGTCTCCGAAGCCGTGGATGAGAACCAGGGGAGTGCCCGTGCCGCCTTCGTAATAATCGATCTTGTAGCCGTCTACTTCGACTTGTTTGGCCGTTACGCCCGCGCGATGTTCATACAGCCTGTACATCCCGGACAGCAGGGTTTGCGGAAAAAAGTAGTAGAGGATCGCGAAGATACTCCCCAGCGCGACGAGCAGTCCCGCTAGAATCATCAGGTGAGTCTTAATTTTAAAACCGGAGGTCGGATTGGATGTGGTCATGGGGTTCTTCTCTCTTGCTTGTTGATTCTTGCGATTGGCTCCGGCGCGATTCGTGTCTAATCAAGGGTACTCGATCAGATGCCCCACTGAAAGGGCTTTTTTGAAAAATCAAGGGGGCGAATGGGCTTGATGTCGCATATGTTCGTCCGCGTGATCAGGTAGAGCACGGCGAAGTCGTCATAGCTTGCGGCGTTTATGTTTTTCACGGCGGCATCGCAATAATCCACCGCCGACGTCAGCACCATTTCGTCCTTGCGCGAATTCGTGTCCGCCGCGCACAGGGCCGTGGATTCGCCGCCCGAAATAGACAGGGTAAAGGAACCATTGGGAAATTCATTGATTACCTTCAGGGCGCAGGTCCGCGCCAGGCGACGGTCCGCCCGCGCGGCCGACATGACGTCCGGGCCGTCCAGCACGCAACCGCACGTGAACAGTCCGGACAGGAGCAGGGCCGACCATGATAGTGAAAGAAATGGAAAAAATGAGCCGCGTTTAAGCATCGTCGA
>CAZGYS010000157.1:0-11543 GCA_964530305.1 uncultured Leptospiraceae bacterium | reverse complement strand
GAGATTCCGCCGGTTCCACGAAACCCGCGATGACGCTGTACATGCCCTCGGGAAGGTTCGCGCCCGCCGCCAAAAGCAAGCGGTTTTCATTGTTGGTCGTCGCGTCGTTTCTAACCACGGCGACGATTACCGCGGGCGTAATACGCGGGTACTGTTCATGACCGCAGGCTGGGCACTTACGGGAGCGCTCGGTCTCGGAGGGCGTCGTCTCCGTACCGCAACGACCACAGAAGCGATGGTTCACGTCCCAGGTCGTTAGCTGGGAGGCGAGCCCGGCCACCCCGGCAATGTCCGGCGGAAGCGTGCCGAGCAGCATGCGCATATCGCGAAATTTCATGCCCCGGGGCAGGGGACCGTGATCGTGTATCGCCGCGGCATAACAGGGAACGCCGTCGAGAACCCCCAGATGAATTTCGCGGACGATCTCCAGTTCCCATTCCTCGGGCGACCCGGTTCGGGGAATATCCGTTTCGCGACCTTTCTTTTGAATCAATAGCCGGCCGCGATGGAAGATAAACCACAGAGGAGTATGGCCGTTTTCCTTGAGCAGCTCCTCGGGTATGCGTACGAATGGATTGAATCCCATGAATTAATCGCGAGGAAAAGGATCCTGAAACCCGGGTGCGTCCAGGACGCCGAAACGGAGTTTCGCGGGATTCAAGCGGCGATCAAACTTAAAGTCCACGTAACGCGCGGCGCCTTGCTTTTCATCAAGGGCCAAACTCACGCGTCCCATTTCGCGTCCGTCCGAGTCCAGCGCCCGCATGCGAACGGTGCTTGCGTAATCGCGGTCGAAGATCATATAAACGGAAATCGTAAAACCGGCATCCTTCGCGTCTTTTGTCGTGTCCGCGCGGGTTTCCAGCGTGCCGAAGCGCACGCCCTTCGCGGCGAATTCGCGCGCGGTCACGATGCTGGCCTGACGTCCTTGAACCAGCCGCTCATACAGATTGCGCACCCGAAGGGCAAAGGCGGTCTCGCGCGGGGCATCCGCGGAATCGGGTTCGGTGGTCGTGCCCGGCGCGGATTTGCCGGCGGGAACATCCTTGTTGTCCTGCTTAACGTCCTTGTCGTCGGTATCGTCGTCGACATCATCCGTGTCGTTCGAATCGGCCGGCGTGCCGGTGGGGGCGTTCTTTTTCAGGTCTTCAATCAGTTTGCCGCCGGTGTTCGAGGCCACGTTCACGGCCGTATTCAAACCGCGCACGGCGCCGATGAAGAGGATCACCAGCAGGACGGGCACGGCCAGGACGATGGATGAGAATCCGAACCAGGCCGTTTTCTTTCGCTTCGTAAAGAAGCCGAAGATGAGTACGGCGATTCCGAAGGGAATCAGGATAACGGACACGATGAAGGTCGTGGCCAGCACGGAAAATTCAGTCAGCATACCTTAATCTAAACAATCGGACGCGCCCTGTCCAGGGATTTTAGGGTCAGGCCAGCGCGCGATATTGATCTCCCACCGAGAGATACACGCCCTTGATCGGGTCCAATTGCTCCAGGCGATTGATCATCTCCTTGTTGAGCGTCACGGAAAAACTCTCGTGGGCGCGAATCACGCGATAGTGCTCTTGCGGATCCCGATTGGGATCTCCGCCCAGGGTCAGTAATGCGTCGGGCACCAGGTGGAAGTATACCTGGAGCGGTCCGCTGTATCCGCGCAGAATAGTCTGCAATTGTTGAACAAGTCCATTATCCAGGGAACCGCTATTGAGTTTCAGATGAAGCGATTTCTCCATCTTCTCCTCCAGCACTTCCTCATTCAAGGGTTGCACCGCGTCGACGAGCAACTGGGGCGTGCCCGTCTCCTCGTTTTTCTCCAGGGTGCCGCGTAGAAGCACCGGCTTGTCGGGCGCGAGATCCGCGCGAACGCGTTCGAAGGAGGCGGGAAATACCGTACATTGTAAATGGCCGGTCATGTCCTCCAGCACCATGCGTGCCATTTCGCGCTGGGTTTTGGTCAGGCGCACGGAGAACTCCGAAATCACTCCGGCGATTTCCACCTTGGAGCCTCCGCGAACGCCGCCCAGGTTTTCAATGGCCACGGACTTGATACTGCGCAACATACGTTCGTAGCGTTCCAGGGGGTGACCGCTGAAGTAAAAGCCGAGAACTTCTTTTTCGCTCTTGAGGATGTCCTGCTCCCCGTATTCGCTTACGCCTTCGCCCCGGGGAATGGGCTCCACGTCCGCCGGCCCGGCTTCCAGGGCTCCGAAGAGCGAAGTCTGTCCCGACGCGCGATCCGCTTGCGAACGCTGGCCATGTTGAATGGCCATTTCCATACCCTCGATGAGCGCCTTGCGCGTGTAACCCAGGCTGGAAAAAACGCCCGCGTGAACCATGGATTCCAGAGTACGGCGATTACAGAGTTTCAGGTCCACGTTCTCGAGGACTTCGAAGAAGGAGGCGAATTTCCTGGCGTCCAGTGAATTACGCCCGGTAAGAATGGACTCCACCGCCGGCCCGCCGACGTTCTTGATGCCGCCCAGTCCGAAGCGGATGACACCGTCGGAAATGGCCGTGAAGTTGGCCCTGGATTCATTGATGTCGGGCCCCAGAATTTCCATGCCCATGGCGCGGACCGCGTTCAGGTAGGGCACCAGCTTCTCGGTCTTGTCCAGTTCCGAGTCCAGCACGGCGCACATGTAGTCCGTGGGGTAGTTGGCCTTGAGGTAGGCGGTCTGGTAGACGATCATCGCGTAGGCGGCGGAGTGCGATTTGTTAAAACCGTAGGACGCGAATTCCGCCATCTTATCATAGATGTCTTCGGCGAATTTCTGTTCGTAACCCTGCTTCACGGCGCCGTCGACGAACTTAACGCGCATCTGGGCCATTTTCTCATGGATCTTCTTACCCATGGCCTTGCGAAGGGCGTCCGATTCGCCCGGGGTAAAGCCGCCGATTTTACGCGAAACGAGCATGACCTGCTCCTGGTAGACGATAACCCCGAAGGTATCGTCCAGAACCTCGGCCAGATCCGGATGTTGATAGGTGACCTTCTCTTTTCCGTTTTTACGATTGATATAGGAATCCGCCATGCCTGATTGCAGGGGGCCCGGACGAAACAACGCAATCAAGGCGATGATTTCCTCAAAGCGCGTGGGTTTCATGCGCAGAACGAATTCGCGCATACCGGGCGAAGACTCCAACTGGAAGACGCCTTTTACATCTCCCTTTTGAAGCAAGGCATAGGCCTGGGGGTCGTCCAGAGTGAGTTGATTGAGATCCAGCTCGACGCCCAGGCGTTCTTTGACGTTTTGCACGGCCTTGTTGATGACCGTGAGGTTGCGCAGGCCCAGGAAGTCCATCTTGACCAGGCCGACGTCTTCCAGGGCGACCTTATCGTACTGAGTTACGATGACCCGTTCATTGGAGCCGCCCGTGCGCGGGTTTACGGTGGCCAGGGGGACCACCTGCTCCAGGGGTTCCGGCGCGATGACCACGCCCGCCGCGTGAATACCGGTCTGCCGAGCATTGCCTTCCAGGGCTCCCGCCACGGCGAAGAGCTTGCGCTGGACGTCTCCTTTTTCGGAATATTCGCGCAGCTCCTTCGATGTCTTGAGCGCATCGTCCAGGGAAATGTTAAGGACGTCGGGAAACTTCTTGGAGATCTGATTGGCTTCGTCGAAGGGAATATTGAGGACTCGGGCCACGTCCTTCAAACAGGCCTTGGCCGCCATGGTGCCGTAGGTCACGATCATGCCCACGCGCTCGGAGCCGTACTTTTCGCGCGCGTAGTTGATCACTTCCTCCCGGCCTTCCGTACAGAAGTCGATATCGATATCCGGCATCTCGTTTCGATCCGGATTCAAGAACCTCTCGAAGAGCAGGTCGTAACGGAGAGGGTCGATGTCGGTAATGCCCAGCGCATAGGCGATGATGCTGCCCGCCGCGGAACCCCGACCGGGTCCCACCGGAATGCCGCGGTTCTTGGCCCACATGATGAAGTCCTGCACGATCAAGAAATAACCGGAGAAATCCATGGTGGTGATAACGCCGTATTCGAACTCGAAGCGTTCCATGATCTGGGGCGTAAGATTATTATTATAACGGCGGTTCAGACCATTGATGGTCAGCTCTCGCAGATAAGTATCCAGCGTATGATGTTCGGGTACTTCGAACTTGGGCAAGAGCGGATTGCCGAATTCGAAATCCAGATCCACCATCTCGGCGATCCGCATGGTATTATGAAACGCATCCGGCAACTCCGGGAACAGCATGGCCATTTCCGCCGGCGATTTCACGTAGAAGTCGGGAGTGAAACCGAACAGCAATTCCTCGTCGATGTTCTTTTTGGAGTTGATGCGCAGCAGGATATCCTGGGCCGCGTGATCATCGCGCGTCAGGAAGTGCGAATCATTGGTCAGCACCATGGGAATGCCGGTACGGCGATGGATCTCCAGGTTGCCCTTCGCCACTTGATCTTCCTCGGGCAGGCCGTGGTTCTGGATTTCCAGATAAAAGCGATCCTTACCGAAGATGTCCTGGAGTTTGCCGGCCAGTTGAAAGGCTTCCTCCGAACGCTCGCTCATGATCTTGCGTTGAACTTCTCCACCCAGGCAGGCCGTCGTGCACACCAGGCCCTCGGAATGCGAAGCCAGCAGATCATAATCAATACGCGGCTTACGATAGAAACCCTCCGTGTAGGAACGGCTCGTGAGTTTGATCAGGTTCTCGTAACCCTTCTTGTTGGTGGCCAGAAGAATGAGGTGATAGTTATTACCGTCGGCGAGTTTCTCCAGGACTTTCGTCTCTCTTCGGTCTCCCGGCGCGACATAGACTTCGTTGCCGATGATGGGCTTGACGCCTTCTTTCACCGCCGCCTTATAAAACTCGATGGCGCCGAACATGTTGCCGTGGTCCGTCATTGCAACGCTGCTCATGCCGAGCTTCTTGCAGTGCTTCATGAGATCCGGAATACGGATGGCGCCGTCCAGCATGCTGTAGGAAGTGTGTAAATGCAGATGAGTGAAATCGCCTTGAATGGGGCCCCCCGTCTCCTGAGTGGAAATAGGAGCGGCATCCGCCGTGGCGGTTGCGCCCGCCGACGGAGAATTTGATTGAGAAGGGGGAGGGGTAATATTTTTCTTGTCCATATCGGCCACTATGGGACATAATACCCGTCGGCGGGTTGGGCTGCAAGCACGGAACCCGCTGAAGACTATTTCGAGTCCCGAAAAATCGTGAATAACTCCGCCCGGCTCAATTCGGCCGGGGAATGGCTCCGTACAAAACGGGAGCCGGCGAGTCTCCGGGAATAGCCGTGTATTCGAACCAGGCGTGAGAACGAGACCAGGTAAAACCAGGGCAATATTATGAATATAGCAAGGGCAGCGCGCAAATTTCATGTTCCCAGGTATCAGATTGATTACTGGCGCAAGACCGGATTGCTCTCCAATCGCCCGGCCGGGCTTAATTTTGATGATCTTCGGCGACTGCGATTCATCGTGGAATGCAAACGTAAGAATCTGAGCCTCCAGAAAATCCGCGGCTATATATATGAAGCCCCCGGCCCGGAAGCGGAAGAGCGGGAATCCGGCGGGAATGGGGAAAGTCCCGACCGCGATCGCATTCGGAATCTACAGGTCCAGGAAACGGCACTGGTTTTATTGCGGGAAGACGGCAGTCTCTTACAGCCCGAATCCGGGCAGTTATATTTTGACTACCAGGCTGATGAGGAACCGGGACGTATCGTTCAAATGAGCGAAGCGGGAGCGGATCGCCTGCGAGAAGCGGAATTGCGCTCGCTGGAAGAGCGCCTGGCGGACGCGCCCGATGCCTCCGAAGTACGCAAGATCCTCAAGCGCATCCTGAAGCTGGATCCGGAACACCTGGGAGCGTTGATCGAATGGGGCAATATCGCCTTTGAAAACAAGGACTACGATACGGCCATCGAAATGTATGAGAAGGCCCTGGAGCTCAGCCCCACCTGCGTGGAAGCGGTCTACAATCTGGCCAACCTGTACTTCAAACAGAAGAAGTACGCCGTCGCCATTCGCTATTATTTGATGTCCATCGAATATGATTCCGAGTTTCCCGAGTCCTATTACAATTTGGCGCTGGTGTACTACAGTCTAAAGTACATGGACAAGGCTCTCCAACTCTTCGAAGCCTACATCCGCATGGATCCCGATTCGGTCTGGCGCGCGCAGGCGGAGCAGTTCATGGACGATATTCACCAGACCATGAACATCGAACCGCCTCCTGCTCGCCCCGGCCAACCCATGCTTTTCCGTTGAGCCCGGCCCCACTCGGAACCGGCCCAATCTAAAAAAAGGAAAGTGCTTTTCAAATAGGGGAATGCGCTTAAGATCTGAATTGAAACACCTGAATCGGCCGTAGTCCCCGCCCGCGCGGGTAAGAATATATACTTGGTTGGAGGTGTATGGGCGGACATAAGTGACTTCCGATGATGAATCCCGCGATGTGGCGGCCAGCGTATTCAGCAGTATCAATCTGCTGTCCATAAAACGTTCCGTACGTCTGCTCCTGGAGCTGGAGACCGGCGCCATCGAGGATTTCGTAAAGAAATACTCGGGCATTATGATCTTCCTGCTGAACATCCTGGATCAGCAGCGCTCCTTCGAATTACTCCAGAAGCTCAACGATTCATCCATCATCTACATCGTGGAGGAGGAATTACGGTTCCTCCTCATTCGTGAAATCGCCCTGATTCCCATGGACGCCGGGCCCGAGGTGATCGTTAATTTGTCCGCCTTGCTGGAGCAGGTGGATAAAGTCGACAGCGATGAAGAGATCACCGAAGGCATCGGACTGGCATTGGACGGAATTGGTCGGGGCAGCAGCAAGAAGTCGCACTTCGCCTACGCGGATGCCCTGGGCGATGAGCGACTGGACGAGATCATCCTTCTATTGCTGCGTCGAAATCGCCATGTGGCCTTCGGCATGTTGCCCTATTGTTCCGAGAACGTGCTGTACCACTTGATTGAAGGAATCGCCGGTTGGTGTACTCCGGATTTGCAATTCGTGCCCGTGCGAATCATGGATAAGCGCTTTCTTCGCCCCCATGATGAACTGCTTGTTTCCCACATCCTGCAGCACCTGCCGGCGCAGTTTCGGGAACGGGTCGCTGAAATAGACGCGGTAAAGAAAAGGTTCTCCGCGGAGTTCGCGGAATTGGAGCGACTGGCGTCGCTGATACCGGAAAGTCGCGCCGGTGCCGGCGCGAACGACTCGATTTTGAATTTAATCTACGGTATCCTGAAGAAAATCGATCAGGATACCCATGACATGCTGCTCACCGAGTTTCGCCGCAAGTATTCCTTGAGCGAAAGCCAGATTCACATTCTCAAAACAATGATTTGAATTTTCGTTTGGGCGACGTCGTCGCCCGGAGGATTAAGCGGCGAAGAAATCCGCCTTGATGATTTCGTCGATGTGTACGCTGGCCTTGATGCCGTCGCGTCCGTTCTTAATTACGACATCGCCTTCCATCTGGCGATTTTTATCCAGTTCCATTTGAGTACCGTCCTTCAAATGGAGCAGGATGTCGATCCCGCGAAATTGAATAAACTGCTCCAACTGCTTTCTAAATTCATCCGATTTAAGTTCCAAGGCAAAAGCTCCTTTGTTATGTCTCATCGTACTTAACGGCTGATTGATCGCGAAGGTACAGTACTTTTTTCCCGCGGGAGTGAAAAAAGTTGAACAGTACAATCCATTGAGGAGTACTATATAAAAGTTAAGCGCGAAGAGGAGCGTCGCCGGACCGGTTTCGCGCGTGGCTACCAGTGGCGGGTGCCGGGAGCGCCCTTGAAGGGTCCTTTTACGTCGGAGGTGGTCCAGCCGCCGTAGAAATCGCCTTCTTGAGCCGTTACGCGCTCCTCGTCGACCATGCATTCGTCCACCCGGGAGGGATAAAACGAAAGGTAGTCGCGAATCATCGCGTAGGCGGGCGGGGGCGAAGGGTAGGACCAGGCGCAATTCTTGATGAGCAGGTCGCCCACTTTCAGGCTCCAGTATTCGGCGCGACCCTTGAATTCGCAGAAGCTGCCTCCGTCGTGGGGCAGGAGTTTATCCTCCGGTCCGACCAGAATGAGATCCGAGCGCGGGATGTACCAGGTGGGAGGATGACTGGTTTCCAGAATTCGAAAGCACCGCGTACTGTCGACGACGAGCTTGCCGCCCGCGCGAATGCGGATGCGCCTTTCATCGGCTTGCAGGCGCGGAGGGCGAGGGTAATCCCAGACGGATTCGGCGATACGTTTTGACGGCATATAATAATTTAGCCGGCCGGAGGGTTTTCGTCAAAGCGAAGAACGGCGGAAAAACCCCGCACCCGCGGCGAAAATTACTTGAGTTGCTCGACATGTCCAGGGACAAAGCCGGACGCATGGATCAAATCGCCAAATTACTCGCGCGCGACGACGAGGTTCTCCAGCAAGGCCGTCTGGGTTTACTCTGCAATCAGACTTCCTGGAGTTTGGACACGGGAGAATATCTCTATCAAAGTCTGGCACGACGCGGAGTCCTGAAGCGTATTTTCGCGCCGGAGCACGGATTGTTCGGCGAACTACAGGATCAGATTGCCCTGGACGACACGGGAATCTACGGAGAGTTGCCCGGAGACGTGGACGTCGTTTCGCTGTACGGTTCATCGGAGGATTCGCTCAATATGCGTCCGGAACACTACGCGGATCTGGACGCGCTGGTGATCGACATCCAGGACGTGGGCAGCCGTTACTACACCTTCGCCACCACCGCGGCGTATATTTTCGACAGCCTGGCCGCCGCCGAGTCGCGCTTGCCGGTTTACGTCGTGGACCGTTGGAATCCGGCCGGTCGGGGGGTTGAGGGTACGATCTTACCTCCCGAATTCGCTTCCTTCGTCGGTCGCCCCGGTCTGATTCATCGGCATGGTCTCACCATCGGCGAACTGTGCGGACTGTACCGCGAACAGTCCGGGGGCGATTTCCCGCTTCACGTGATTCGTCTGGACGTCGACGAACAAAATCGCATCCAGCCGGGAGAGGCGGCCTACCAGGCGCGGGCCGACATCGTCTTTCCCGTGGCGCCTTCGCCCAACATGCCCGTTATTTCCACGGCTCTCGTTTACAGCGGCCAGTGTCTGCTGGAAGGGACCAACCTGAGCGAAGGCCGCGGAACTACTCAACCATTCGAAATTTTCGGCGCCCCTTATCTGGACGTTTTTCGCGAAGGTCCGGGCCCCGATGAATTCCCCGGCTGTCGCTTGAGGCCGTTGCGCTTCATCCCGGCCTTTCACAAATACGCGGGCGAATCCTGCGAGGGCTGGCGCATTCATGTCGTCTCTCCCGAATTCCATGCCCTGGCTTTCACCCTGCGCATGATTCGTCATGTCCGGGAAACCAGGCCCCATGATTTTCGGTATCGTCGCGGGATTTACGAGTTCCGATCGGATCGCCCGGCCATTGAGATTCTGGTGGGAGATTCCGACTTGCTCGCCTATCTCGACGGCCGGACTTCCCTGGACCTGGTTCGAGAGAAACTGACCGAGGCCGAGGACGACTGGATCCGAAGGGCGAATTCCTACTTGCTGTACGCCGATCCCCTCCGGGGCGGTCGGGCCTGAGTCGCATGCAGTTTAATTCCAAAAAAATGTATAGTCTTAAAAAAATCATTGCTAAGCTCTGAGTCCGCCGGGACCATTCCCGGGGCATGATTGAACTGGAAGGATATGCAATCATTGATGCCCTGACGGTGGGCGAAGGCATCGCCGTTTATCGCGCCGTGCGCGAAGGAGACAAGACACCGGTTACAATCAAGTGGGCCGAGAAAGTCGCCGGGGAATCCACCAGGGAACCGCGTCTCCGTAACGAACTTACGATTTCCCAATCCCTGGAATCCGCCGGCGTCATTCGTGCCCTGGGCCTGGAGCGAAACTGGAAAGGCACGGCCCTGATTCTCGAGGACTACGGCGGCGTCTTTCTCAACGAGCACCTCAAGAATCGTACGCCGGACCTGGAATCATTTTTACGCTGGGCCATTCGTCTGTGCGAGATCCTGGGTGAAATTCACCAGGCCAACATCATTCACAAGGACATCAATCCGTCCAACATCGTCGTCAATCCCCTGACTGGTTCCGTGAAACTTACGGAATTCGGTATCGCTACGCTGTTGCCCCTGGAGGAGCGCGGCATGGTTTCGCCCGGGCGATTGGAAGGTACGCTGGCCTACATGTCGCCCGAGCAGACGGGACGCATGAATCGCGTCATTGATTATCGCACGGACTTTTATTCCCTGGGCGTGACCTTTTATGAAATCCTGACGGGGCGATTGCCCTTCGAGGCCTACGACGCGCTGGAAGTCATCTATGGTCACATTGCCCGGCGCCCGGAACCTCCGGCCGCGTTGAATCCGGATCTGCCCGCGGTGGTTTCGGACATCGTCATGAAGTTGCTCGCCAAGAACGCGGAGGACCGTTATCGCAGTACCTTCGGTCTGGGCGAAGACCTGAAAACCTGTCTGGAACAATTCACCGAGTCCGGCAAAGTGGACGGCTTCAAGACCGGGACGCGAGACCGCGTGGAGAAATTCTACGTTTCGCGTAAGCTCTACGGACGCAAGCATCAGATGGCCGGTCTGTGGAACGGCTTCGAACGCGTGGGCGACGGTGAAAAGTCCCTGGCCCTGGTAAGCGGTTATTCGGGCGTGGGTAAATCCGCGCTGGTGCGGGAACTCCACAAGCCCATTACGGAAGCCCGGGGCTATTTCATCTCCGGTAAGTTCGAACAGTATCGACGTGACATTCCCTACAGCGCCCTGATTGCCGCCTTTACGGATCTCATCGAGCAGATTCTTACCGAGAGTCCGGACCGCATCGAAGACTGGCGGGATATCCTGGAAGAGGCGCTGGGCGCCAACGGTCGCGTCATGGTCAACGTGATTCCGCAGGTGGAGTTGATCATGGGCCCGCTTTCGCCGGTGGCGGAGTTGCCGCCGGGCGAATCCGAGAGTCGCTTCAATCAGGTCTTTCGCGATTTCGTAGGCGTGTTTGCTCGTCGCGAACACCTGCTTACGATTTTCCTGGACGATCTACAATGGGCGGACGACGCCAGCCTGCGTTTGCTGGGACGTCTGATTCGCGACCAGGATCTGAAGTATCTCTACGTCGTGGGAGCGTATCGAGACAACGAAGTCGAAAGTCATCATCCCCTGCATCTTTTCCTGGACGATGTACGCGAAGGCGGCGTGAAGGTGGAGCAAATCGCCGTGGAACCCCTGAACCGGGAACACGTGAATCGCGTCATTACGGATACCCTGGAATGTGAAAGCGCCTATTCCGCGGAACTGGCCGAACTGGTTCACGCGAAGACCAGGGGCAATCCCTTCTTCGTAAATGAATTCCTGAAGTCCCTCTACACGGAAAAACTTCTACGCTTCGATTTCTCCGACGGGCGCTGGAAGTGGAGTCTGGCTGAAATTCATCAGCGTGAGATTACCGCCAATGTGGTCGAGCTGCTGGCCGGCAAGATCGGCAAGCTGGGAGAAGACAGCCGGGACATGCTGCGGCATGCGGCTTGCATCGGTCATCAGTTCTCCGT
>CAZGYS010000156.1:0-11560 GCA_964530305.1 uncultured Leptospiraceae bacterium | reverse complement strand
GTCATCAGTTTTGATACAATCAAAGGGGACCCACCGTGCCGGAAACCCGGCCTATTTTTTCAACCCCAGGGCCTTGTCCACGATGGTCTGTTGCTGCCTTTTGTGGAAGGTCACCAGACCCGCCGCCGGACTGGGAGATTCCTGGCGCGCGATGCATTCCACGCGGGTCTTGCTCAACTGGGCGTTCAGACGATCTTCCATGAACTGCCAGGCGCCCATGTTTTCGGGCTCTTCCTGAACCCAGTAAAAGTTCTTCGCCTTTTTATACTTCTTGAGGATTTCGCCCAGTTGCTTTTCGGGATACGGATACAACTGTTCTACTCGCACGACGGCCGTATTCTTAAGTTTCTTTTCCTTGCGGGTCTTGTCGATGTCGTAGAAGACCTTACCCGAGCAAAAGACCAGACGGGTGATGTCGTCGTCCTTTTCAACGGAGTGATCATGGAGCACCTCGCGAAAGATTCCCCGGGACAAATCGTCCATGCTGGAGCCGGCTTCGGGCAATCGCAACAGACTCTTGGGGCTCATAATCACCAGCGGCTTGCGATACTTACGCAACTCCTGACGACGCAGCAGGTGAAAGTATTGAGCGGGCGTCGTGCAATTACAAACCTGCATATTGTTGGACGCGCACAACTGAAGAAATCGCTCCAGGCGGGCACTGGAGTGTTCCGGTCCCTGCCCTTCGTAACCATGGGGCAGCAGCATGACCAGTCCGCTCATGCGATACCACTTCACTTCCGAACAGGTAATGAACTGATCAATCATGATCTGCGCGCTGTTCGCGAAATCCCCGAACTGAGCCTCCCAGATCACCAGCGGTTTCGGATTAGCCAGCGAATACCCGTATTCAAAACCCAGCACGCCGTATTCGGACAGGGGCGCGTTGACCACTTCGATGACGCCCTGGTTCTCTGATATGTGATTCAGAGGCGTGTAGGTTTCGCCCGTCTTGACGTCGTTCATGACGGCATGGCGATGAGAAAACGTTCCCCGCTGGGAGTCCTGCCCGGAAAGACGAATGTCGTACCCGTTTTCCAGAATGGAACCGAAGGCCAGCGCTTCCGCGAAACCCCAGTCCACGGGCGCCTCTCCCGCGAACATCTTCTTACGCGTATCCACGAAGCGCTTGAGCTTGGAATGAATATTAAAGCTGTCGGGAATGTTCGTCAGAGCGCCCATGATGCGCTCCATTTGTTCGGCCAGCAGTTTCGTCTGGGGTTCCGAATCCAGGGACTCCATGGAGAAATCAGCCCAATCGCCGCGCATGGTATCCACGGCCATCTTGGTATCCTGCTCCTGCGCCGACTTGAAGGACGCCTCCAGCCCGTTCTTCGTACCTTCTTTTATGAAGTTGATGTCCTCGGGCTTGATATCGTCGTACTTCAGCAATTGCTCTTCGAAGATCTTCGTCGTCGTCGGATGCTTCTTGATGATGTCGTACATCATGGGCTGCGTGAAGGACGGTTCGTCGGTTTCATTGTGGCCCAGACGGCGATAGCAAATCAAATCGATAATGACGTCCTTTTTATATCTCTGACGATACTCCATGGCCAGTTTTACCACGCGACAGACCGCTTCGGGATCGTCGGCGTTCACATGGAAGATGGGGATCTGAAATCCCTTGGCCAGGTCCGTGGCGTAATGGGTGGAGCGCGATTCCGTGGGCAGCGTGGTAAAGCCGATTTGATTGTTCACCAGAATGTGCAACGTCCCGCCGACGGTGTAGCCCTCGAGATTCATCAGGTTCAATGTCTCGGCCACGACGCCCTGACCGATGAAGGCCGCGTCCCCGTGGATCATGATGGGCATGTAACGCTCTCGCTCCTGATCCTTGTGCATCGTCTGCCTTGCGCGAACCGATCCCATAATGACCGGGTCTACCGCTTCCAGGTGGGAAGGATTGAAGGCCAATGAAAGCTTAACTTCCTGACCGGCGGCGGTCATCACCTGGCTGGAAAAACCCAGGTGATACTTCACGTCCGCGTAATCGATGGTGTCCGGGTTGTAGTTTTCCTTGAACTCCGCGAAGACCAGTCCGGCCGGTTTCAACAGACAATTCACGAGCACGTTCAGACGCCCCCGGTGGGCCATGCCCAGCACCAGGTGCGCCATGCCCAATCGCCCCGACTCCTCGATGACCGTGTCCAGCAGGGGTATCATGGTTTCGCCGCCTTCCAGGGAAAAGCGCTTCTTACCTACGAATTTCTGAGCCAGGAATTTCTCGAAGGACTCCGCCTGGAAGGTCTTCTCGAACAAACGCAGGCGTTGGCGCAGATCCAGGGGGTCCGAATTGGCCGTGGCCTCCATGCGCTTTTGCAACCAGTTGCGCTCTTCATCGTCCAGAAGATAAAAGTGCTCCACGCCGATGGAACCGCAATAGGTCTTCTCAAACCAGGCGATGATGTCCCGCAGCTTCGCGAAGCCCAGGCCCTCGACGCGCGAATCGTATTTCGTGTCCATGTCCGCCTCGGACAAACCGTGGGCTTCCAGGGAAAGCGCGGAGCGATCCGGTTTCGTAATCCCCAGCGGATCCAGGTTGGCCGCCAGGTGGCCGCTACGGCGATAGGCTTCGCGCAGTTTCTGAACGCCTACTTCCTTGCTGCCGCCCGCGACGACGTGACCATTGCCCGCGGCCGGCGACGCCCCGGGAAGCGAAGCCCCATTGGATCCGGCCTCGAAGCCCGAAAAATAAGCGGCCCATTCCGAGGAAACCGAAGCGGGGTTCGCGCGATAGTTCGCATATAGTTCATCAAGTAGATCGGCGTTTTCTCCAGTCAGCATTTCAAATGCCCTCCATCACGATTTTTAAAAGTGCTTTTCCCAGCCCAGGACGACCAGGGTTTCTTCGTCTTCCTCGCATCGAATACGAGTGAGTGGTCCTCGCCCCGGCCCGAAAACCGGGTCTCCCGTTTCCAGATCAAAACGCGCGCCGTGCACGCTGCACAAAATGAATCCCTCTCGATCCAGAAAGTTACCGTCGTCATAGTCCATGGGAATATTGACATGGGTACAGCGATTGAAGTAACCCACGATACGCCCGTCCAACAAACGATAGAAGAACGCCTCGTCCAGCTCATCTCCATTGGGTGGGTTCGGCAAGCTGGTCTTGAAAGCCGTCAGTCCGCCGGCCGGCGGGCCTTCGCCTGAATCGTCGTTCTTTGTGCGGCGCTTCAGAGG
The DNA here is from genome assembly GCA_964530305.1 of uncultured Leptospiraceae bacterium. Classification (GTDB taxonomy): domain Bacteria; phylum Spirochaetota; class Leptospiria; order Leptospirales; family Leptonemataceae; genus CAZGYS01. The sequence continues at coordinate 8,380 of CAZGYS010000156.1, read as the reverse complement.
CGCGTAGTCCGTAATCCGAATGGGCGGATCATAGGTGTGAGACCGAGAGAATTTCATAAGCAGGGAAACAGGACCTACTGGTTCTATATATTCACGGCCCGGATTTCGGGGCAACCAGTCTTTTAGAGGCCCGAGGCGATTTTTTTGGCGACCGAAACAGGGCGGAGGCGGCGGACCATACATATAGAAAAATTAGCATTGCGACGCCGTCCCCCCGCTTCAAGATTCCAGCGATTCTTCGTCCTCGGCTTCGTCGGCCTCTTCCGTAGCCACCCGCAGGCCCTCGGTAATTTCCACGACGGCGCGCATGAGCTGAAACAAACCGAAAACGATGACGCCGTGGTGGGCTCCAATCCTTTGCCAACTGAAGTCACGGCCCAGATCCTGAACAACCTCGTTCGCGCCGGCAATCACCAGCACGAGAGACATGGTGATACGCGTGGCGACGTGATTTACAATGGCGGCGACGACTTTCATGCGGGCCATTGCATCAGTGCCCGCGTTTTTTTCAATACGGATTATTTACGAAAAGAGCTCAGCGCGTTTTCTTCTTTTTCGCGGTACGTTTCGGCGCGGTCTTCTTGGCCGCGGGCGCTCTTTTGGCCGCAGGCGACTTTTTCACCGTGGTTGCTTTCTTCGCGGCGGAGGCTTTGGAGCGAGTTTTGCCGGCCGACTTACCGGCTTTCTTCGTGATCTTGCTTGCGCCGGCGGATTTGCGCACGGCGGTCTTTTTGGCGGAACCCGATAATTTCTTGGCGATGCGCTTCTTTTTTGTAGCGGGCGCTTTGCGGGCCGCGGGCGCCTTGCGTACCGAGGGCGTCTTACGAACCGCTGACGCTTTCTTTGTCGCGGTCTTTTTGACGCCGGACGCGGGCTTGTCCTTTCCTTCGGGCGATTTGGCGCCACGTTTGGCGGCGACGTCACGGGCGATTTCGCCGATAAGATCGGACATGCGACCTCCGCGCGCGTCCGGTTCGGGAACGTCGGACTTCGCGGCCGAGGCGATTTCGGCCTCCGCCAGCAGGCTCTGAATTTTCTCGGCTTCCAGCTCATCCTTCGTACGGCGATGACGGGGAATGGGACCACTCACGGAACGCCGGGTGTCCAACTTGAGGCGCTTGATTTTATTCTGTAACGTCGTCCGACGCAGCTTCAAGGCTTTGGCGGTGTGCGAAACGTTCTGTTCGTAGCGCTCCAGCATGGAGAGGATGATATTGCTCTCCACATCGTCCACGATCTCATCATAGCTTAATTTGCCCTCCAGCATGCGGGCCACTTCCTCATAGAGGGCTTCCCGCGCCGGCGCGCGAAAGATGTAGAGGTAGCCGACCAGTTTGTCTTCCGCCGACAGTGAAACGATATCAACACTGGTTTCCAGCTCGGCGATGCGGGTCCGCAGCACGCGCCCCTCTTCCCCGCTCTCCTGAATGCTGCGCGCCAGCAAAGTACGCTGAACTTCCAGAAGGAATTCCTCCGCCAGGCGAATGGACTTTTTCAAGACGGGATGCTCGAGAACCCTGGCCTCGAAAGCCTGATTATAGAAAAGGGTTCGGCCCTCCAGATCGGAAACGAACAGGGGAAAGGAGAATTCGCTGAGGATCAATCGCGCCAGCCAGGCCGCTCCGTCCTGGGCGCCGCCGTCAGCGGGGACGTCCGCAATGGGCGCGCCGGAAGTGCTCCCGGCGTCTCCGACTCCCCCAGGAGATGAAGGCGACGATGGTTCGGCGGGCTCCGAGGGCGCTCCCACCGATTCGCGATAAATCGCCAGGGCGCGCAGGGCATCCGCGGAATTCCACTCGGTAATCTGGTGGCCGGAACGATCCAGCACGGGAACCGAATCGGCGCCCGATAGAGAGCTGATCAAATCTCCGGGAAGCTCGGAATCGAGAATGAGTTCGGGGGGCAGCTCGTCGAGATCACGGCCGGCGCGGGATAGGTCCGCCATTTCCCGATCCAGGCGTACGCGGGGAATAAAACCGACGATGGACTCGGCGCCCGCGTCCGAATCGCCGGCGACGGGTAGATAGCGCAATCCGGTGCTGTAGAAGATGCGCAGAATTCTGGTTAAGTCCGCCCGGGCCACGAAACAAGGGTGTCGCGAAGCCCGGAGCCGGCAACCAGATTACGCGACCGGTGAAGGCCGCGTTTCAAAATCCAGGCGTGGAATGTTAAGCGGACATGCTCCGAATCTCGGAGAGATAGGGACGAATCTCCACCAGCTTGTCCGTGAGTTCATACTCCAGAATATCGCCCGCGGCTACGATGTCGCTTTCTTCCAGGGCGGAGGAAAGATCCCGCAACAGACCCGTCAGCGCGTCGGCCTGCTCCTGAAAACTGATACCGTTGAGCGCCAGGCGTCCCAGGCCGTCTTCGCCCTTACCCATTTGATGGTCCAGCGCGAAGAGCGATGCGACGTATTGATTCAGCTGCTCGGTCACGCGTTCCAGGCTACCCAGCGCTTCGCCGTCCTTGCCGGCGCCGAAGGCCTCGTTAATGGAGACGATTTGCTCGGTGAGCTTCGGAATGGACATTTCGAATTCCTCGACGCTTTCGAGCAACTCTTCCCGTCCCGCGCTCATGGAACGCAGTTGAGTAATCAGACCCATGAGATACATTTTTAAATCGCGCAGCACCAGCAGGAAGCCCTCGATATCCTCGCGAGTGGTCTGCTCGTTGAATTCGCCGGCGACCGTTTCCAGGGTAGCCAGCATGTGCTCCACGGAAGGACCCTTGTCATTGTTCCTCTCGGTCATGGGAGAATATACTTCGGACAGATCCAGGTGCAGAATGGTGGATACGGAGGTCATGATCTGACGCATCCAGTGCACGCCGTCCTTCAGGTTGACCGAATCGTCGATGGTGAGCTTGTCCTGTTCGAACAGTACTTCGCCGATTTGGTCCACATAGCGATCCATTTCGCCCAGGGTGGAGAGAACCATGTCCATCTCATCGCCGATGTAGAAATCGACGCGCTCCACCTCTTCCGTACCCACATCGCTCAGGCCGGCTACCGACACGTCGCGATGATCCACTTTCAAGCTGAGGATGTATTTCTTATTGTCCGTCGTCCAGCGGTTCACCGCCTCGTAGACTTCTTCCAGGTTTTTTTCGCCGCCCAGTTCCGCGTCCAGTTCCTGTTCATTTACGTAAATTTGCATCTCTTAAGCCTCCGCGAGAATCGCTCTATTCCATCGCTTTCGCTGGTTCAGCGTCCGCCTCCGAATCCCGGCATGCGATTGCGCAGATATCTCTGCGTTGCCTTGCTTCGTCCCACGGAGCGTTCCATTCCGCCGAATTTTCGCCTCAGGCGAGTCTCCATGGTCTTCAGGCTACGTTCCCGCCTGCGGATTCTGTCCTTATTATCGGTCATTCTCGTTTTTAGCAGATTAATTCTTGCCGATACCAGGCCGCCCGAGACCCGCGCGTAGGGCTTCAGATTCTGGGCCAGCTTGTAGGCCGCCCCGTGATCCACCCGGCTGTCCTCATTGGTATCCGAGGCAAACAGTTCCTTCACGGCCTGCGGCGATTGCTCCAGGGCTTTTTTAAGCTTGGCTTCATCCACCTTGAGATAGCCTTCCTTCACGGCCGAGAAGCGGCTGCCCGGCGCGCCGGCGCTGACGCCGATGTCGGCCAGCACGCGAAAGGCCGGTTTCGTGCTGGAAGGATAGGCTTGAGCCGTGGTAAACTGCAGCACGCTGATGAGACGACGCAGGGTGGAATCGCCCGACATCATGCCCTTGCGACCGCGCTTTACCTCGCCGCCCTGGATGTTCAGGCCGCTCGAGGAATGCATGCGGCAATATTTCATGAGCTCATTGTAAGCCTTGGTCCAATCCTGAATACGCTTCACGACCTGATCCGAATTGGATTTCACGGTCAGTGTCACGGGATTCTTCGTCACGCGATGCAGATTCAGGCTGGCGCCCTTGATCAAGTCCGTGATGTTCTTGTTCTCGGAACGGCGAATCTCGATGCCGTGAACCTTCAGGATGGCGTCCTTCGCGGCGCTGGTTTCATTGGCCGCCACCAATCCGCTGCCGCCGCCTTCGCGCGTGGTCAGTTTCAGATCGCTGAACACGGCCCGACCGGGTTTGTCCGCGAAGAAATAAAGCGATTTCACCTCGGCGCCGCCGGTAATGGAGGCCAGGTTGAGCTTCAGGGTGCGCTCGTTCTTCTTACCGGGCACGGCCTTGAATTCGCGAACGATCTCGCGGCGAACTTCCTTGCCGTCCTTTTTCCAGACCACGCCTACGCCCACTTTCGCGTCCGCGATTTTCACGGGTTTTTCAACCTTTTTGGGTTCGGTTTTCTTCGGTTCTTTTTTAGGCTCTGTTTTGGCGACTTTTTTAGGCTCCGGCGGCAACTCAACACGACGGTCACGAGTAATGTCGTATCCCTTCAGATCGATATCGCCTATCTTTACACCGATGCCCGGCCCAACCGTTACGGTTTCGGTCTTGAAACGGGGCTCCGGTTTCTTGTCGGCGTCTTTTTTCTTTGCGTCTTTATCCGCGGTCTTCTTGTCCGCGACGGGTTCTTTTTTCTTCGGCGCGATTTTGTCGGCCGTGAAACCCATGCGCAACTCGAGCTCGCCGGCTTCGAAGTTTTTCTTGTACAGACTCGCGCCCATGCCTTTCAGCTCCAGGCCCTTGCCCGCGGCGATGACGCTGGCGCGGGGACCCGTTTCGCTTTTGGCGGGAGCTTTCGCACCCGTTTTGGCGGGCGCGGCGGCACGCTGGTATTTCTTGAGCGCGCCCGATTCAAAGATGATTTCCTTGCTGGTGGTTTTGCCGTCGGCGTCTTTTACCATGCCGATCTTCTTCAGGAATCCATCCGGGTCCTCGAAGTTGAAGGCACCTTTTTTTCCACCGACCTTGGAACGCAGGCCGATGATGACCCGCCCCTCGTCCACGCGAATGTCGTAAACTTCGAATCGCTTCTGGCCCTTGCCGCGCAGAACGCGTCCCAGTTTCTTCAAGCTGCCGCCGGTGAAATTGTACTTAAACTTATACTTGCCCACGCCAACGGTGAACTTACCCGCCGGCAAATCCTGGGAAGTCGAAAGGCGATTGGAATGAATCTGATGATGCGTTGCCAGTTGTTCCACCTGGATGCGCTGGGCGCCGCTTTCCACGCTGGACGTCGCCGACCCCGTGATGGCGCCCGGGTCGCTGGAGACGATGCGTCTTTGAGAGAAGGGCCCGATGATGGAATACAGGCGACGACTTCCGTCGGTCAGCTTTTTCACGCGGCTACGCACGCCGCCCCAAACCTTGATCTTGCCGTCCAGACGACGATTGTCCTTCATCATCCGACGGATGGGGACACGCTCCACTTGAAGCAGTTTCTGGATGGTTTTGCTGTGATCCTGGCCTGTGGCCATTCCTGGTAATGCTGGTGCCGGCATGGTGCTCTCCTGCTAAAATCATCGGGATTTCAGCAAAATTGATTAGAACCCCCTGAATTTTTTTCCGCAAGAATTTTCAAAGTAGGATCTCCTACAATTTGGAGGACCGGTCCATGAGCTTGACAGGGGGCCCCGGAAGGCGATTTCTGCCGACCTATGGCCGGGTCGGACAGTAAAAGATTGTACAAGGTTATTTTCAATAATCAGGGCAAGGTTTATGAGATTTTCGCGAGGACCATCGCCCAGGGAAATCTCTTCGGATTCGTCGAGGTGGAGGACCTGGTTTTCGGGGAGAAATCCACCGTCATCGTGGATCCGGGCGAGGACGCCCTGAAGACCGAGTTTGAAAACACGAAGCGTTTCTATGTTCCCATGCATTCCATCATTCGCATCGACGAAGTGGAAAAAAACTCCTCCACCAAACCGCGCGTAGTTCCCATCGACCAGGGTGCCAACGGCTCCGCCGGCAATGGCGGCGTAACTCCGATCTACACGCCGGGCCCCGCCGGAAACTAAATAGCCCCTCGGGGAACTAGAAGGGCCTCTCCAATAATGAATGGACCCCGGCCGGAACTCACGCTCCTCCGAAAGCCGATAAGTTTTGAGGATTCAGCGTTTTCTCCTTGCGCAAATTAATTTCTCCGCCATGGTTCGACCGTAAGGAGGCCCATATGAAATCAATCGTAAGAATTTCCCTGCCGGCGATAATCCTGTTCGCCTGCGGTTCGTTGCACGCGAAAAAAATCTACCAGGTCAACAGCAAATACAACGCCGACGTAAAGGTGTTCGTGGTAAAAAGCAAATACAACGCGGATTTGATTGTATACAAAGTAAGAAGTAAATACAACGCAACCAAGCCCGGTCTGTGGTATTTCGTCAGAAGCAAGTACAACGCGGATAAGAAAGTATTTTTCGTCCGTAGTAAGTACAACGCGGACGTGAAAATCTTTTACACCAACAGTAAATACAATGCCGGATGGCGTAATCCGTCGAAGAAACGTTTCTTCAATTAATCGACTCAGTTGATCGACTGCCGGGGCCCGGCAACGAAACTCCACGCGAAGCTTCGTCCGGGCTTATTTTCCCTCGAACCCCATGACGCACATCGCGCCGACCTGTTATACCTGCAAGAAATCCGTTCCGAAAGTTCCCCTCACTCTTCCCCACTGGGCCGATGCCGGTGGTTATGCCGAATGCATCGAATGGCCAGCCCATGACGGCGGCGGTCCCACGCCCGACGTCCTCGCAAAATTGAAAAGCGGCCCCCTTGTAGGATCTCCTACAAATAGTTTTCCCGGACTGGAGCACTTGCCGGCGGAAGGCGATATCCGCGTGATTCAGGTACGTAGCCCGTTTCATGAAGCCGTCGACGGCGATTTTCACGTGTTGTTCCGACCGGCGCTGTCCCACTTCAACGGCTGGGAAGACCATCCGGAGGAAATCGCCCGCTCCGGTCGGGTCCACTGCGAAACGTTGGAAGTCCTACACGAAGATGAGTATTTCGCCGTGCTCGAAGTAGGAATTAAAACAAGCCGTTTGTTGACCCGAGAATCGCCCCCGGATTCTCAAGCGCCCGTTAAATTGTCGGATGTCATGGAATACCAGGACGTGGAATGGTCGCTTCTGACTCACGGCGACTTTCGCCTGCTGGATTTTAACGCCCAGGGCGATCTGGGCCAGTGGATTCTACTACAGGCCTTTGGAGATGCCTATCACCTGGCGGCAACGGGCAGCACGGGGTTTCACGAGGACCGGTTTTTTACGTCGGAACGCACAATCGGCCGGGAAGAGGCGGATCGCCTCTTTGACGAAATTAAGAAAAATGAAGCAAAAACATAGAGCCCGCCGGGAACGGGGAGAGAGGCAACCGGACGGGGCTTACTTGCGCCTTTCGCGGTTGTGGTTAATGCGATTCAGAATGTAAACAAAGACGAACGCGCCGACGATGGCGGCGATGAGGTTGACCCGCACGGCCACGCCCTCGGCCAGGAATTTCGTATTCATCATCCAGGTGACGACATCGATGAACCAGGTGCCCGAAAGCCAGGTAATAATCACCGCGCCGACGACGCCGATGACCGCGCCGCCCCAGAAGCCGCCCAGCAGCTCACGACGCTTGTGGTTAAAGAAATAATACGAAGCCGCCGCGCCCGTGAGGCCGTAGACCAGAATATCCAGAATATAACTCAGGAATGTTTTCATTCGGTGTCCGAGGAGCACGGCTCCCTGATCCTATCATCGATAGGTTTCGGCCATTTTCTAAAGAAGGATTTTCCCGCCGACCCAAAAATTCCCGTCCTTGACCGGGGGAGCCGCGCCCTTCGATTTGCATACCGATGAGTACTGAACCCGAAATCGCCATAAACGGGCGGACGCAAATCTTCGGCATTATCGGAAATCCGGTCGGGCACTCCTTGAGCCCCCTGATTCACAATGCCGCCTTTCAATCCAAAAAGATCAATGCGGCCTATATCCCGCTGCAAGTGGAAAACGCGGGCGCTTCCCTGAAGAAAGGCCTGCAGGTCCTGGACAGTCTAAAGGGTTTTTCGGTCACCATTCCCCACAAGGCCTGGGCCTGCAAAAACGCCGATAGTCGCGATGAGCTCACCGAATGTTGCGGCGCGGCCAATACCCTGATAAAAGACGAATCCGGAGAACTCCGGGCCTACAATACCGACGGCCCGGGCGCCCTGGAAGCCCTGCGTCGGAATTTAGGGCGATTGAACGGTAAGCGCTTCCTCCTGCTGGGCTACGGCGGCTCGGCGACGGCCATCGCCCATGCCCTGCTCATCGATGAGAACCCGGCCGTACTCATGGTCCACGGTAGGAACTCCCGCAAGCTGAATAAATTCACCGACGAGCTGAATGAGCGCCACGGGCATCGCAATACGCTCATTCGCGCCATTGGCTTCCAGGATCTGGATCCGAGCGATGTGGACATCATCATTCATACCACCCCCCTGGGCATGCAGG
>CAZGYS010000155.1:0-11601 GCA_964530305.1 uncultured Leptospiraceae bacterium | reverse complement strand
CCATGAGGAATTCCTGAATCGCCATTTGCTGCGCTCGACGAATGAGCGCTGGCACGGCATTCCCGACGACGGCTATATTCATCGTCATCTATTGTGGCATTGCAATCGAGCCGGACGCGGTGATTTAATCCACGCCGTAATGGGCGAGGAAACTCCGGGGGGCGAAAACGCCTGGTATCGAACCCGCGAAGCCGCCGGAGCCCATGCCGGCTTCGTGCATGACCTGGGGACGGCCTGGCGCACGGCTCATGGGGAAGGCTCCCTCCGTTTGCAATGTCGCTATGCCCTGATGCTGGCTTCCCTGGTAAGTCTCGCGCACCACGTAGCCCCGCCTCTACTGGGAGAATTGCTCCGGCGTGAATTGTGGTCTCCGGGGCGAGCCATTGCCTATGCGCGCAACGCGCCGTCCCTGCTTCAGCGAGTTCAGGCTCTCGCGGCCATCGCCTCCCATGTGCCCGAGCAAACCCGGGGCGAACTACACGAGGAGTTCTTTACGCTCATATCGGATCTTCGCAGCGATCGGGAAAAAAGCGCCGCTCTGGTGCTGGTCGCTTCCGGCCTGCCGCCCCTCTATCACGCCGAATACCGACGGGCCTGTCGTAAAATTGACTCCGTTGCTTTCGGCCTGCGGGCCATGGCGGCCCTGGAGCTCCTGCCGGGGGAAACCCTGCTGCATGAATTGGAAGCGCATTATCGCAAGGAATCCAAATGGCAAGCAGGCGATGGGAAGAGCTTCGTTCCGGCCCGAGAAGCATTCGAATTGCGCATCCAACTGGCGCGCAACGGTCATGCCGGCCTGCTCGATGAAAGCCTGCGCTATTGGAAGCAAGTCGAACCGATACTGGTCCGCGCCCGGGCCCTCATGGACATGAACGACCTGCTGCCCGCGCAGCGCGCGCGGGAGCTGGCGGACACTTTCGCGGAACCGGGGAACGGCGCCCCTCTGCGCGTGCGCGCCACCGTCGCCGCGGCGCTGTCTCCCGCCGCACGAGAATTGGTGGACCGGGAGGCTAATTTCAGGGGCGAAACCCTGTTCAACCGTGAGCCCCATCGCGCGGCCGAGATCTTTCTATGTCTGGCGCGAGAGTCCTACGCGCCGCCCACGGCGGATGACTCATCAAACGGCGATTCATACAACGACGATACATCCGACCCGAACTTCGCCCGACGGGGGCTGGCCGCCCTGGAGCGAGTAGACGGGGCTTATGATCGCGCTTTGATTTTCAATGCCACCGCGGCCGGGTTACGTAGTCCGGATTTACTGGCCGCCCTGGAACTGATTCATGAAATCGCCGACAGCGAAGCCGCGTTGACGGCGCTCATGGCGCTCCTGCCCTCCGCCGACAATTTTGAGATCTTGCGCACCACCGCTCGGGCTCCGCGTAATGCCTGGAAGCGAGCCCGAGGCCTGGCCAGGTTACTGCCCGACATCGATGCCCGGGACCGACGCCGCGATGTAATAAGCGAGGTCATCCGCGAAAGCGCCGAAGGCGGGGCCCATGTTTCGCGCGTGGAAATTCTGCGAACCTTGATGCCCCACCTGGATGACGTGACTCGCCCGGAAGCCCTGGCGATGGCGCGCAAACTACCGCGGCAAACGTATCGCATCGATGCCCTGGTATTGTTTCATGAAAACTCCTTAAACGAGGAGCGCAAGGCTCTGGCTCTCGAATGCCTGGCCATCGTGCCCCATAGTCGCCGCGAAACTCAGGCCCATGATTGGCTTTCCAAACATGCAGAGGAATTGATACGCGATTGCGCCGCCCAGGTACGCGAAGCCGCTCTCGCGGGAAAGAATTTCGAAACGCGCCTGCGGCTGTTCAGTATCTTTGCATCTCATGGAACGCCCGACCAGGAACTGATTGACCGGGCCTTGAGCGCCCATGAGGAACTCGCGGAGATGGATATCGAGCATGATGTCGACCAGCTACGGCCCTTCATGACGGCGGATCATATTTTCAATTACTGGATGGGGTCATGGAAGAATCCCTATTCTTCAGGAGTGCCCGTGCCTGCTCCCGGGCAAGTACCCGAAAAGCAAGCATCCATTCCCAGAGCAATCATCGGAGAGGTTTTTGAGCGAGTGCGCGTCCTTGTGGAACTGGACGACAGACATCGTTTGTATCGGCATCTGTTGCCTCGACTGGACGCCGCCCAAATCAAACTTATCTACCGGGAGCTGGCCCCGGATATCTTTCAAAATTCGAATCGGGATCTGGCCGCCGCGCTGGTCGGCCGACTGGAAAGAGCCGAAGCCCAGGACCTGTTCGAACAAATCGTGAAGCGCCTGAACAGCGCGGCCGGGAGGCGCCTGCTGGCCGACGTACTGGCCGGGCTCGCTCCCCATCTTGGTCCCGAGCAAATTCAGTTGGTCCTGGATGTTGCCCGAAATTACGAGAATGATTTTCATCGCCTGGCGGTGTACGGCTCGCTGACGCCGTTTGCTCCCGCCGCGGATGTTCAGGAGCTGTTCACTTTCGCTCTGAACTTTTTCTGGGCCGACGCCGTCGACCGAGATGAGATTCTGCTTCGCTTAGCGCTTCGGGAAGACGGCCTGACCACGAAGGAACTGTCGGAGTACTTTCGCGCGCATCCGGACGAAACTCCTCTCGCCGCGGCTTTGATGATCCGCGGCGCGGAGAAGGAAATAAAAGACCTCCTGCCCCCGGCTCAGGATCACGATTACGTGAATCGAATGCTTCGACTAATGGATGAGATCGAAACGGCGACGCAACCCGGAGCCTGGATGTCCATCATCGTTCATATGGATGCGGCCCATTACCGCGTGTTCGAAGTACTGGTCCGGATGGGACCGAAGAAATTGCGCTACTACGCCAATTACGACGACGCCCCTCCGGAAATCATCCGGGCGTTTCTTCGCGTCCTTGCAAGGCACATGTTCGGGCGCCACCTCTTGCTGGAGGATTTCACGAATCCCGGCAACCGCCGGATTATGGAAGATTTACTCGCGGAAATCGCCGCCGAGCAAGAAACTCGAACCGGAACGGCATCGAATGCCCGATGGGACGACTCGAACCCGCATGCGAAGTTAAGCCCGGGTAAGCTGACATTCCATGAGAATATGTCCTCGTCCGCCTATGAGCAATGGGGCGAAGAGCTGAGAAAAGTCGCCGCCCTGGGACGCGACCAACTCCTGGAAAAAATCGGAGAAGTCGCCGCCGACTCGGACGTCGACGTTCGTCGGGAGCTGGCCGAGGACATCTTAAAGGTCCAGCGCTGGTGGCCCTGACGAATTCGGTTACCGCGCGGCGATTTGCATATCAGGACTTCTTGCCGCCCCGCCCCAGAAACTTTCCGGTCACAATCTGATAGATCCCGATACCGATGCAAACCGGTCCGAAAATCAAGACGATGACCAGCATCCCGCCGAGCTGGTCCATGGCCCAGAATGCGCCGATGGTGAAGAGAATTCCGATGATCACGGCGATCACGCCGAAGATCTTTACGGTCTTCGGTTCCATATTATCATAATCAAGCATGGACAATCAACGGGTCGCGAAAGCACGGACACAAGCGAAAATCATTCCCCGCCCGCGAAATTCATGAAAATGAATCAACGCGGACGAGCGCGTCGTCAATCATTGGGGCCGGATTTTTCCCGGGGCACGAAATAGCGATTTCCGGAATTGCGCTTGGGCAGGGTCTTCTGGCCGTGGAAGCCGGAGACGTTCAGGTTCTTCACGATTTCGCGCCAGACCGAACGGCGTTCGGAGATGAGTCGGCCGTAATTGTCCTGGTGCACCTCGACCAGATCCAGTTTCACCTTGCGCGCGCGACCTTCCAGGCTGACTTCGCGGGGCAGATCCTTCTGGACGTCGCGCGGCAGCAGGCGGCGACCCATCAGGTTCACGAGCAGGTTGCGTACATTGATGTAGTGGGATTCCTTGAACAGGGTGCCCTGCTTCTTGGCCTTGACGTCGTCCAGGGTGACGACGCGAAACTGGGGCTTTTCGGAGAAAGGCAATTTGGCTTCGATGAGCGCGCGAATGGCGTATCTTCGCGCGCGGCGAATGCGCTTGATGCCGTCGCGGTAGTGTTGAATCTGATTGGTGTGCTGGCTGGGCGTGATATTGTATCCGCGCGTGTAGAACAGCTTGGCGCTTTCCAGATCACGATAGCCCAGTTTCAGCAAATGGCGAGCCGCTCGGTCCCGGGTGCGCACGATGAGGGGCGCGGCTTCCTCGAGCATGATCCAGGTTTCGTCGATATAGTTGATCAACACGCGGCGATATACGTTCTGCAGTTTGTTCTGGGATGATTTCAAATCGCGATAGGTGCGCGAGTAATTTCTTTGCAGGTACCAGAGCTGGGCGTGAAAGTCGTCCTGAATCGCGTCGGCGTAGGCCTTTTTCATTTCTTCCCGAAACAGGTTTTGTCCGCCGGTGCCGTCCTTCTCCGGCAGATTGCTGATGCACTCGTCCATGAACTTGATGCCGGCACGATTGACCTTGAGCAGGCGCCCCATATTGGTCAAATCCGGCGAGATGCCGCGCAGTTTCCCGGAGGCCGGGCCCAGCAGGCACAGAGCGGACACTGTAATAAGAAGCAGTACGGATCGTTTTCGATTGGTGGACTTCATGGTACTGTATCTAATATCGGTTTTCCGGCGTTTTCCGCCACAAATTTTGACGCTGGGAACCGACCGTTTTTTCGTCGGGGAATGAACTTTCGGCTCCCGGCGCGCGCCTAATGGCGCCTTACGAGGCTCGGGAGGGCACGGAATATGAGCGGTTTGGAATCAAAAAAGAAACGGAGTCCCCGCGGAGCCTCCGCCGCCGTCACGGCCGGTTTTCTGCTCGGCGCGATCGTGCTCATGGCCGGCGCCGGCCCCCTCTCCGCTTCAAGCATCAAGACCTGCGGCTTGAAAGCGCGAGTGTTGAAAGTCCATCCCGCGACAAAAACGGACCAGGCTCGTTCGGAACGTAAGGTTCGCATTCTTATTGAAAAGTCCCGCTTCACCGGCGGACACAGCATGGGTCGCAATTGCAGCATGAAGGGATTGAAGCTGGACGTACAACTACGCATCAAGGCCGCCCACGCCGGGGTCTTGCGTCCCGGAGCCGTGATTGACGTGCGTCATCGCACCGTAATTAATCAGCGTCGTATCCAGGGCCGCCGGCGCTTCGTGCGCTTTACCAGTTGGACCTACCTTCCCAACCGAAACAACAATCGCCCCACGCCCGTTCGACCAAACTGATTCCGGGCAGCGGCCTGAACCCGGTCGACTTGCATCCCGGTGCTTCAGAACTGGTTTAGCTTGCGCATATAGAGATTCGAAACGATCAACAGGGCCAGGAAGACCACGTTAATCAGATTGATGAACCAGGGATCGCGATGGGCGGCGTGGGCTACAATCGCCGTAAGGAAAAACAACCCGGCGCCCGCGTAGGCCCAATCCCGAACATACACGGGTAAACCCGGCGCAAGCAAAACCACGACCGCAATCAACTTGAGCACGCCCAGTTGATACCGAAAGAAATCCGGAAAGCCCAGCGCCCTGACGCCCGCAATGGTATTGCCATGGAGGAAGTAACTCAGGGCGCTCGCCGACAGCATCGCCGCCACAAGAGACGTCGATGCCCAGTAGATGATCTTCACGCCGACGTTGATTCGTGATCGGCCAGATGCTTACCGACCACCTTCACGATGTATACCAACCAGAGAATCATGCCCACGTGGAGGACGTCGTTCTCCGAGAAGTAAAAGCCTTGCCCTTCCTTGTAGAGCGCCGCCGTGATGCCCGCCGCGAAGTACGCGAAGTAAGCCACCTGCACGACGATGAACAGCAAGGCCGCCATCAAGAGGGAACCGTCCAGCGGTTGGCGGGTGCGCGCATAGGCGATACCTGAAATCACGATTACGAAGAGCACGCCCGGCAAGGCGAACAGCATCAGCACTTCGAACGAAAGCAGCAGGCGACTGGGCTGAGTAACACCCATGGCGGTTAGTATGAAATAAACGACGACGTTCAAGATACAGTAGACGATCACGATTTTGCGCAGCAGGCCGCGCACGCAGGCATAGGCCACGGCCGTAAGCATGGCGCTCACGCTGACCGCTTGCGTCAGACTGTAACCCACTTCGAAGCCGTTGGTCAGCAGGCAGTATTCTTGCCCCTGGCACTTCAGGGCGTAACTGAATGACTGATAACTGATGCCGGCCAGGGCCGCGCCGATTCCGCCCAGTACCAGCGACACGGCAAACCATTTGCGGGACAACTGCTCCCGATGATTTTGCCAGAAATAGATTCCGGACCAAACCCAGAGGCCGGCCAAGAGGAAAACCAGAAACGAGCCCAGCGGTTCATTAAAAACCGTGCCGCCCAGATCAACACAGGGACGAAGCTTGCACCATTGCTCGGGGGTTGTCTTCGGCTCATAGAGCAGTTCCCCGGTCTTACATCCGATGGCGAACAGGGGCAGCAGGGCCGCCGTGATCAAGGCCCGGAGCGGGCGCGGCGCGATTGGTTTTCCGTTTTTCATGAATACTCCAGAAAGTTTTGGAGGGATCATGACCGGGGCCCTTCTTAACGCAAGTGAATTCCTGACGGCCCGCGGGTCTTCAGACCCACGGCCGCGGGATCACGTGAGCACTTCCCCGCGCACCAGATCCTCATAGGTCTCGCGGCGACGAATCAATTCAGCCTTGCCGTTCTCCACCAGGATCTCCGCCGCCCGGGGACGGGTATTGTAGTTCGAGGCCATGACGAAGCCGTAGGCTCCGGCGGAAGTGAGGGCCGCCCAATCGCCCGGCTGGAAGGCGGGCAGTTCCCGATCCCGCGCCAGAAAATCCCCCGTTTCGCAGACGGGTCCCACGAGATCCGCGTCGGGCCCCGGGGCGATTTCGCGCAACGGCAGGACATCGTGATATGCCTGATACAGCGCCGGGCGCAACAGGTCATTCATAGCGCCGTCGCAGATATAGAAGCGCTTACCCTCGTTCTCTTTCACATAGAGAATGCGAGTCAGGAACACGCCGGCATTGCCCACCAGACTCCGGCCCGGTTCGAAAACCACCGTCAGTTCCGGCAGATTGACGCTCTCCATGATGGCCCGCACATACTCCTCGGGGCTGGGAGGCGATTCGCCATTGTAATTGATTCCAAGGCCGCCGCCCACGTCGATGTAGCGCAACTTCACGCCCAGGCCGCGAATCTTTTCCACCAGGGGAAGCACGATACCGGCCGCGTCTTGAAACGGAGCCAGCTCGGTCAGTTGGGAGCCGATATGGAAGCCGATGGAAACCGGCTCGATCCCCGGCAGAGACAGAGCCAGCTTGTACATCTCGGGAATCTCATGATGGGAGATGCCGAACTTGTTTTCCTTCAGACCGGTGGAAATATAGGGGTGCGTCCCCGCGTCCACGTCCGGGTTTACGCGAATACTGATCCGGGCGATTTTTCCCAGAGCCAGAGCCGCCTCGTTGAGTTCCCGTAATTCCCCCTCGGACTCGATTACGAAGAACAGAATGTCCGCCTTCAGCCCCGCTTCCATTTCGGCGCGGGTCTTACCCACGCCCGAAAAAACAACGCGATCCATGGGCACGCCGGCGGCCCGAGCCCGGTAGAGTTCACCGCCGCTGACGATATCCGTACCGCCCCCTTCCTCGCCCACCAGGCGCAGAATCGAAAGATTGGAATTGGATTTCATGGCGAAACAGACCAGATGGGACCGGTCTCCGGCGCCTTTGTGAAAACTTCTCAGGGACTCCCGGATTTTGCGCCCCGAATAAACGAAGAGCGGTGTACCGTGCTCACGGCCGATTTCTTCCAGATCCACGCCGTCCAGGGCCAGTTTTCCCCGGCGATAATCCAGCAAGTGCTGGGGGAATTTCATATTTTCTTCCATTTATGATAAAACCGACGCAATCCCATGGGATTGCACTAATCTTTTATTCGATTCCGCCGATACGATACTCATGAACGAGAAAGTCGGAACCAGGTCTAAATTTCGTTACGCGTCTTTTCGCTACGGAGCGACCACCGTATCCATATTGCTGCTGCTCACCTGGGCCGCCGGAGGCGTTACCGCGCGCGACTCCGATAATCCCCTGACTAAAATTCTTACCGAGGGTCGCTCCAATACCCTGGCGGACTCGGGCAGGACTTCCAGCTCGTCAGGCGGCAACGACTTTTATAAGTCCGCCTTCAAAAATAAGAAAGGCAGCTCCGGTATCTCCATCCGCCGCAAACCCGACAAGCCGGGCGAGTGGTCCGAGGAAAACATCAATCCCGTCTTCCCCGAACTGAAGGTCCTGGACGAGGTCAATTCCCGCCAGTCCGTCAAGAAGCTGGAAAAAGCCGTCGTGCTTTTCAATATGTCCAACGGTCATCTGCGGGCCGGTCAAGAGGACATCAAGCTGAAAAAACTCAAATGGGCCGGTCGTCAATACCGCTATGCCTGGCTGAAGGAAGAACGTCGCAAGCAGCAAGCAGGCGTAATTCGTCGCATCGAGGCGCGCTCCCGCAATCGAGCCATCGGTTCCCTGGTTCGAGCCATGCAACTCATCCGCGGCATCAAGAATCCCGACATTAAAAAATCCAAACAATTTCTGGACGTGGTTTCCAAAATCTATGTCCAGTACGTGAAGCTGCAATTTCGCTCGCGCAATCTGGGCGCCTGCGTCCCCGTGTTGAATCAGTACATGGCGTTGCGACCGGAACATCAGAAGGACCCGGAACCCCATCGCCTGCTGGCGGCCGGCTATCGTCACCTGGAGTCGGTCTCCAAGAAGATGAACAATACCCGCGCCTTTCTTTCCTACAAGCAGCAGAAGAATCGCCATCTGGAACAATTCGTCCTGTTGAAGTACGGCAAGACGTCGCCCCAGTACAAGGAAATCAAAAAGCAAATCGACCGGGATCGCATCGGCGTTTATTGAGCGCGAATCCTTAACTTTCTTTTCAGCGAGGTCCCCGGGGCCTCGCGTCCTCATTCCCGCTCCTGTCTCCCTCCCCTTCGACGCCCCATCACGGGACGCGTTACCATGGACCGATCTGTCCACCCGGAACGTCGTTCCAGTGGAGAACATAATTTAATCATTTTGATTGACATATTTAATTAAGAAATTATTACTTTCGCCTTTGCTCATGCCATCCCCCGGAACCAGACGAGCATGGCGGCGATTTCCAAATCGCCTACGCCGAGTGCATTACGCCCAATACGGGATCCAAATTCATGCAATGCAGGCGCGTCTGCTTCAGTACGTCCGGCTCTGCCTGGCAGGTATCGTTTTGCCGACGCTCGCGGCCTGCTCCGGTCCGTATTCGGATAAGGAACAACCCCTCGCGCGCAACGGGGTTCTCGATCTCAGGCACTGGGACTTCCGGAAAGACGGACCGGTTCGATTGGACGGGGACTGGCTTTTCTTCTGGAAGGAATTGCGTCGCGGGACCTCGGACTTCGGTAAAGTTGAAAGTAAGACACCCCTCGCGTCCGCACCCGATCTGCTGCGGCTCCCCGGGGTCTGGAAAGGCAAGTACCGCGACGGCGATACCCTGCCGGGCACCGGTCATGCCACGCTGAGTTTGCGTATCCTGGTGCGCTCTTCGCCGGACGGTCTGGCGCTCAAGTTCAGAAACATCGCCTCGGCCTACCAAATAGACGTGAACGAGAAGCCCCTGGGAGGACGCGGCCGACCGGGACCCACCGACGACGTGGAAACGGCTCAGTTCGTTCCCGCGACCTTCGTCATCGCGGGGGCGGGAAGCGAAAACGAACTGCGCTTGCGCTTGCGAATCTCCAATCACATGTATTACAAGGGCGGCCTGTTGAGTTCCCTGGAACTGGGCACGACCGAGCAAATCGAAATGCTCGGACTGCGCAACCTGGCGCTGGATATTTTTCTTTTCGGTACGCTGTTTATCATGGGCCTGTATCACCTGGGCCTGTTCATCGCGCGGGGCAAGGACCGTTCCTCGGCTTACTTTTCCGTCTTCTGTTTGATGTTCGCGCTACGCGTACTTTTCACGGGCCACGAACTATTTATTCTGCGCATTCTACCGGACATCAATCCCACGTTTCAGCTTAAGCTCGTGATCATCGCCCTGTTCGCGGGCGCGACGTCCTTCTTCCTGTTTATTCAAACGCTGTACCCCGGGGAATTCAAACGCATCTTTGCCGGCATCTTCCAGGCCCTGGCCATCGTCTTGACCCTGGTGGTCCTCTTCACGCCGCCCCGCTTTTTCACCGGCATCATCGTTAATATCTTTCAGGCTTCTTGCCTTCTGGCGGGCCTGTACGTTTTCGCGGTTCTGATTCGCGCCGCCCTGAACAAACGCTCCGGCGCCTATGTCTTCCTGGCCGGATTTCTGGTCCTGTTCGCGACCGCCTTGAACGGGATGCTGCATGAGTTGCAAATCATCAACAGCGTCTATTTAACTCCCGCGGGCGTGTTCGTATTTATCTTTTCGCAGGCCTATTTCCTGTCCGTACGAACATCGCGAGCCCTCAATACCATTGAATCCATGAAGTCGGAACTGGAGGCCAAGAACCAGGCCCTGATGGAATCGGATCGCGTGAAGGACGACTTCCTGGCGCGAATTTCCTATGAACTGCGCACGCCTCTGAACGGAATCATCGGTATCGCCGAATCCTTGATGGCGGGCGCCACCGGCTCATTGAGTTCATCCACCATGGCCAACCTGGCCATGATGGCGGCCAGTGGTCGTCGGCTGTCCGGACTCGTGAACGACATCCTGGACTTTTCCCTGCTGAAGCATCGCGGCGTGAAGTTGCGGATTCAACCCGTCGCCATGCGCGAACTCACCGACATCGTGCTGGCCCTGAATCGCCCCTTGCTGGGAGAAAAGAAGATTCGCCTCATCAACGACATCGGAGACGTGCCCGCCGTCGCCGCGGACGAGAGTCGCGTGCAACAGATCTTACACAATGTCCTGGCCAATGCCATCAAGTTCACGGGCAAGGGAGATATTCACATCAATGCGCGCCTGGTCGCCCGAGCGGATCAGGGCCATGAGCCCCCGGAGGATAAGGACGCCGTCGACGCATCCGGCATGCTGGCCATTACGGTGGCGGACACGGGCATCGGCATGGCCGATGAACAATTGAATCGCATCTTCGAGTCGGCCGAGGTTCGCAATGGGACGAGCAACGGCTCTTCCGGCGGGACGGGTCTCGGCCTCTCCATAACTCGCAAGCTCGTGGAGCTGCACGGCGGCGAAATTCGCGCCGAATCGGAACCCGGCAAGGGTTCGCGCTTCACCTTCACCCTGCCCCTGGCGCGCGAATCCGAGCAGGGCGAAACCACCCCAATGGCGCGGACTCCCCCGGGCCGGCCGCCCGCGAACACGCCCGAGACCGAAAGCCCCGAAGCGGAAAAATCCAACCGGGATTCGAACCGCCGACACCGTATTCTCATCGTGGACGACGAACCGGTGAATTTACGGGTCCTGGAAAATCATTTGCGACTCCAGAACTACCGGGTGGTCCAATGCTCCAACGGCCACGATGCCCTGGAACTCCTCCAGGGCGATGAGCCGTTTGATCTCGTCCTGCTGGATCTGATGATGCCCGGCATGACCGGTCTCGAGGTTTGCCGAAAGATCCGCGAACCCTGGAG
>CAZGYS010000154.1:0-11658 GCA_964530305.1 uncultured Leptospiraceae bacterium | reverse complement strand
CGTTTATCTTCGTGAATGGAAATCGCTCCCATGAAGTCCATCTTCTGGGACATGAGCCCACGGATTTGTTCAACGCGGATCTCTTCGGCACCGGCGACGATGATTCGGTAGCGGGCCCCAGGTTCGGGAACGTGGGCCTGCATCCCTGGGCCTTGCACATAATCCACGACTTTCACTTTCCCCTGGAGCGGGTCAGTATAGAAGACGGCTATACTCGCTTTCGCGGGTGGGCCGAATCGCGGGGCACCCAGTTCACGGACTGGTATACGGATAAGGCCGGCAATCGCAGGTCCGGCCGCTTGTA
This sequence comes from uncultured Leptospiraceae bacterium, assembly GCA_964530305.1. Taxonomy (GTDB): domain Bacteria; phylum Spirochaetota; class Leptospiria; order Leptospirales; family Leptonemataceae; genus CAZGYS01. The sequence continues at coordinate 11,354 of CAZGYS010000154.1, read as the reverse complement.
CTTGCGACCGAATACCCTGGAGTAAAAAAGACGGCCGATTGAAATTAGTTTACATGGTTCGCGGTCATGGGCTCAGTGAACCATGTCCGACGGAGTCGAAAAGATTACCCTGGGCGGGTTGGTCCGCCGCTTCTGGAAGAAGACCGCTCTAACCTGGATGCTGGTCTTTACGGACGGGTTACTGTATCTTTTGTTTCCCTTGCTCATCGGACGCGCGGTGGATTTTCTTTTGAAGGATTCCTTTCGCGGCCTGTGGGAGCTGGCCGTCCTGTGCGGCATGGTTCTTTTGACGGGCGCGGGGCGGCGTTTTTATGATACCCGGGCCTACGCGGGAATTTACGAGACCGTGAGCAATGAACTCGTGGCCCGGGAAACGGCCCGCGAAAGTAATGTTTCGGTTATAGCCGCGCGCACGAATCTGTTCACCGAATTCGTGGAGTTTCTGGAGAACTCCCTGCCGGACATCATTACTCAGTTGATTGGCTTCGTGGGGACGCTGGTGATCATCGCCTTTATTAGTTTGCCGGTTTTCGGCATTTGCCTGGGGGGCGCCGTTCTTACCCTGGTCATCTACAGTCTGAGCGAAAAGAAAATCACCAGCTTGAACAAAGGGCAGAACGACGAAATGGAGCGTCGGGTGGACGTGCTCACGACCGGTGAACCAACGCGAATCGCCGGCCACTTCAAGAGTTTGATGCGCTGGAACATTCGCCTTTCGGATCTCGAAACCGTGAATTTCTCCCTGGTGTGGATCGCGCAGGCGAGCGTGCTGCTTGGAAGTATTGCCGTGACGGTTTCCTCAAGCACGGAAGGTTATGGACGCATCATCGCGCTGGTCATGTACGTCTTCGGATTCATCGAGAGCGTGATGACCTTTCCCCTGTATTATCAGCAGCTGATTCGTCTGCGCGAAATCGGCAATCGCCTGAGCGGTGACTGAACACGCTGTTGAAGATAGAGCGGAGTTTGTTTACATATGATTGTAAATTGGAAGACTAACTTGATGCTGAGTCTGGCGACGGTCGGACTGTCGGCGGCGTTCGCGTGCAACCTTCCGAACCCGATTCAGAGCCGAGCACACGTCTGCCTGAACGGTCAGGATGACGGACCGTACTATTACAAAGGCGGTCGAGAGAAAAGTTTCGATCAGTGTATTTCGCTGGCCGCGGCATTTCTCGGTAAGCCGGAAGAACAGAGTTATCTCATAACATGCGCTGAATTGTATCGTCGGGCCCTGGAATGCGGCGATAAATCCAACCTGCCCTTGAGCGGGGAATCAAAACCCGGATGGTGAGCGCATGAAGTGAACCGCGAATTTACCAGTCGCGTGTGACGTTAATGAAAGCGCACTTGCTGGCGCTTTAGCTCTTCGCGTATGTCGGTCAGGGAAACCTCGGACGTGGTCTTGTTCGTCTTGAGGGAAATCGCCGCGGCGATGCCCGCTCCCTGGCCCGTAACCGTGCAGCACATCATGTTGCGCGTGGCGGCATGGGAGACGGCGTCCCCGGCCGTGGAGCGACCGGCCACCAGGAGATTCTCCACGCCGCGCGGAACCATGCAACCATAGGGCACGTGAAAGTAGCGTCCCGTGGTGGGCAGAATCAAAACGCCGTAACCGTCGATAAACTCCGGAAAAATACCGACCGCGTCGTCGAAGCGGGCCTGTTCGCGCACGTCGTGCTCGGTGAGTTCGTAGCGGGCCTTGATCTTGCGCGTATCGCGAATGCCCACGGTCATGCCGAAGTTTCGCAGGGCGGCGTCCTCGAAACCGGGCGCGAAATGATTCAGGGCCTTGATGGCCTGCATGGCCTGACGACGGCCTTCGATTTCCGCGCGCGTGAGATCGTGAACGTCCGTGCCGTCGTAATCGTTCATGTGAACCATGTTGAGATACGTGGCTTCGCCGTGGTCGCTGATGGTACTCCAGGTACCGCCGATGCTTTTAAGGCCCTCGGGGATCACGCCGGATTCCCGGGCTTTATCGAAGGGGTCCTCGAGATAGGGCGAAAAGCCCTCGTCCTCCTTGCCGGAGGTTTCCATGTCCCAGTTCTTACCCCAGTCCTTGTACTTCTGAGGATTGGCCTTAACCCACTCCAGGAACTTGCCCTTGTTCACGCCGGTGCACGAAAACATGACCGTAACCGGCAGCATTTTTTCCCGGGGCGTCTTGAGGTATTCGCCGCCGGCCAGATGCACGATGTCGGCGTCTCCGGTGGCGTCTATGATGCGTTTGGCCAGAATCGCCTGCCGTCCGGATTTGTTTTCGATGATGATGCCCTTGATGGTCGTGCCTTCGCGAATGACGTCCACCGCCAGCGAGTGGAGCAGGGGGCGAATGCCGGCTTCCGCAATCCAATCGTCCGCGACGGACTTGAAAAGTTCGGCGTGAATGGCTTCGCTGCGCGATTGGACCTCGGGCGAACTGGCGCCCTGCTTTTTGGCGCGACTCTCGAATTCGATCCCGATGCCTTCCACGTCCACGGTATCGCCCTGGCGATACCAGGCGATGCCCTCCACGCCGACGTGAGTGAGGTTCCCCCCGAAGCAACCATAGCGCTCCACGAGCATGACTTCCACTCCGGCTCGCGCCGCCGCGACGGCCGCCGAAAGCCCGCCCGGTCCGCTGCCGACCACGAGCACGTCCGTCTCGGCGATGACCGGCGTGACGCGTTCCGGTTCCCGTATTTCCTTCATAGGGCCTCCAGCCTTCATGACGCCTCCAGGGCTTCAGCTTCTTTTTTTGCCGCGCGATATTCTCCATGCATGAAAAACCAGGTGGAGAGCGCGGCGATACTTCCGATGCCCAGCATAAAATTCATGAAATTGCTCCAATCATGTCCGCCGGCGCCGGCGCCGAATCCGGGATCGAAAACCAATCGCCCCGCGATAAAACCGAAGGCGGCGCTGGCCGCGAAAGCCACCATGTCGATGGCGGAAACCAGCGTGGCGGAATGGGGCCCGCCGAATTCAATGGAAAAGATACTCATGGGAATGTAGTAGGACGGCGCGATGCTGATACCGAAGAGCAGGATCATCGCCAGGGCGCCCGCGAAACTCGTGGGGCCGTCCAGACCCAACCGCGGTAAATAGCGCAATACCACGATGCACCCCACGGCCACGGTCAACATGGCGGCGAGAATAAAGCGTAATTGCTTCTTGGAGAAGCGATCATAAAAGAACATGGAAAGGATCACGCCGATGAGGGAACCCAGCGGCATCACCGCGGAGGCCATGGCGGCTTGCGAAGCCGTAAGTTTATAGACCTGCAGAAGATACGCCGGCACGAAATCCAGAATGGCCATGGCGCAGGTCAGGGCCATCAACATAACAAAGACCCAGAAGCAACGAACGCTCGTGGCGAAGGCCTTGAGACCCTGGAGCAGTGTCGTTCCTTCCAATGGGTGATTGCGCTGATTGGCCAGGGCCGCTTCCATCTCGCGCGCCTGTTCGGGGTCGGCGTACTGCTGGTGATACTTTTTCAGAAAGTCGGGGTCCTCGGGCTTTTCGCGCAGGTAATGGCGACAGACGAAATAGATCAAGAGCGCCGTGCCCGTGGAGATAAAGGCGACGACGCGCCAGTGGAAGAAGCTCAAGAGCCAGCCGAAGAGCAATGTGCCTAGAAACACCGAGGCTCGGGAACTGGTCGAAAGTATGGACCAGGTGCGTCCGTAAGTCGAGGGATGAAACCAGTAACCGACCATCTTGGTCATGCCGGGCCAGCCCGAGGACTTGGTGGCGTAGGACAGCGCCGAAAAAATCGTAAACGCGAAGACATTGTAGGAAAGCCCGAAGGCCGTGATCAGCAGGCCCGTGAGGACCACGCCCAGAAGAAAGGTGAGCCGCCCGCCGATGCGATCCGCCAGCGGACCCCAGACCACCTTGCCCATCATGGCGCCGATGGTGCCGAAGGCCAGGATGTCTCCCGTGTCCTTGACCGTGAACCCCAGACTTTCGTCCTTCAGGAGGGCGGGGCTGAGGATGGTCACCATCTGGCGACTGATCATCATGGCCCCGTAACCGAGGTACATGCAGGCGATGATTCTAAACTGAGCGGCTGTAATTCGCATAGGCGGGTATAGCCGGATCAGGCGCACCCGCTCAGGAACGGTCAATAGAAAAATACTTCAATTTCCGCAGAGGCGTACGGCGGAGAAGTAGTCCCCATTGGTGGGAGACGTTGTGAGGGTTGCTCCCGAATCCTGTGAACCGGCCACTTCTAGATATTCGCCGGCGGCCAGATCCATAATCTCCACCAGTTGAATCGTCGTACGCCCATTGGCTCCCGCGCGATGGTCCGTAATGCTGTAGAAGGCGCCGTTTCGGTGGAGGTAGATGGAACGCCCGCCCGTCGCGTTTATGTTAAACGACAGCCGAGCGCTCACCAGGTAACGTCCGGCCAGGGGAATGGTCAGGCGCGTATTGTTCGTGGTATTGCTGTGCATGTTTTGGGCGTCGAAGGTCTCCACGTCCCAGGTGATGAAGGTATTGCCTCCCCCGGAGTCGGGAATGTTCTGGGTCGCGCTCTGGGTGACCCGGACCGAATACTCGCTGCATTCGGGGATGCCTTCGATGGCGTTCTTTAGGAGAGTGAAATTCGCATTGATGGCGGAAGCGGACACGACCGTCCTGCCGGTGAATTCAGTCAAGGTTCCGCCGAGGGTAACCGCCAGAACGGTGGTCGTCAAAAGCCCGGCCGCGAAGGCCAGGCCCCGGGAAAAACTTTTCAGAAGGGAGCTCACGCCTTATGGAAGCAAACAATCAGTAAGGAGTCAAGATTAATTCAGGCGGGGAATCGAGTTTGAAGAATATGCACTTTAGATATCCTCCAGTTTTAAATACCCTCAAGCAAACATTGCGTGCCGGTTCCGGTTCTACCTGGCGATGATGACGGGCCCTAAGTTTCGCGCTGAGCGGATCTCCATGGCCCGGAACGATGAATGCCTCCGCGGGATTTCACGGGAAAGCTGCCAGTGATAGTAATCGAATTCGCGCCAGCGATTGTTTCCGGCCCTGAAACCCTTGAAGTGTCGATTGGGGGTTCGTAGATAGCCGCCGTGAATTGGGGTGATGCCGAATCGCATTTCGACGATGTGAAAATACTCATGCAAATAGAGGCGCGTTACCGCAAGAGGGTTATCCATGCCGTGGGCGAATTCAGTCGCCATCATGCCGCGTGATGATTTTTTACCGCCATGGTCGAAAGGGCGTATGGCCGCGATTCCCGCCGGTGATCCCAGCACGCCGTGCAAATGAAACCAGAGGATGTCGTTTTCGTCGATGCCTTCGGCGATGTCCCCATAAAACGGTAAGCGCGTCCACACGGGCAGATATCCGCGACCGACCTTGTGCCGTTCTTCTACGTGAGACTCAAATGTGCGATACGACAAAGCCACTCGAATGCGGCCATGGCTGTAGGCCTCCACCGCGCGCGCGAAAAATCGCGTTACTTCAAGATTGTAGTTCATGCGCGGGCGCGACAGTTCACGTACTACGTATTCGCGTCCGGTCTTCAGGCCGCTTTCGCGTAAGGCGCGTCCCAGGCCTTCCAACTGGTAAATGGAAAGCCCGGGGCGACGCAGATAGCGTCCATTGGGCTTGTCGTGCATATAGTACCGCTTAAACAAGCTTCTGTTCGTGGTTTCGCGTATCCGGCGGAGCCCCCGGCGATATTCTCGTTCGCTTAGCTTCGCGCGCAGGTAAGCCTTGCGTCGGGTGTTGGGAGCGGAAATCACCAGGATTTTTTGAATGAGGTCGGGTTTCACTTTGCTATACTTTTCATGAAGCCGGGCGATTTTCTCCACCATGTGAATTTCGTCGTGCCCGGGAATGACGCCTCCGTGGAAATGTTGCTTCGCTTCTCGGGCCCGGCGCAGGTGTTCGCGCGCGTCCGGGTATTTCAAATCGGACACCGAGAGCATGGCACGATAAACGTGGTACATACCCAGGGCTCGATGGAACGAGGCGGCGGCCTTGCCCTTGACCGCGCCGGCGATTGTTTTGCGCAACCGGCCGACTTCGTCCTCGTTGCCCGAAAATCGCGCCAGCAAAACCAGGTTTCCCGCGTGGGATGCCAGGCGAAATGACGCTCGCCCGGCCCGATATGAATTGCCGCTGCGCGCGTTCTTTTGAGCGGCGGTCATCGCTTTGCGAAACCATGCCGCGGCTTTTTTCGGTTCCGTTCCAGTATAACAATCGGCTATGTCGGCGAGAATCCGGTCATCATGGGGGCGCCGGACCAGCAGTTTGCCGTATAACTGAACGGCACGAGGGCAATCGTCGAGGGCTAGCTTAATGTAAGCTTGTATATAAATTCTTTGGTAGCGATGTTTGTCATGAGCCAGTCGGACGGCCTTTTTGAATTCGCGCTCTGCTTCCGGCAGGCGGTGGGCGCTTACCAGGGAATAGGCGCGTCGCAGCGTTTTCCGCGCGGCCGGAGAAGCCGTCAGGGATTCTCCCCATGAAAAGAGCAATAGCGCGCAAAAGACGCCGACCTTCCTTGAATGCCGCATGCCTCGAATTTGAAACCGGCGGCCCCGATTTGCAAGAAATTTATTCGTGGACAGGTTTGAGGCGATTCGCGCGTCTTTAAGATTATGTCGGACGTCAAACCCATTCTCATCACCGGAGCCACCGGACAACTGGGCGGGATGATTATCCAGGAGCTGCTGGAAAAAGTCGAACCGTCTTCCATCATCGCCATGGCGCGTTCCCCCGAAAAAGCAAGCGCTCTCGCGGAAAAAGGCGTTCAGGTTCGCGCCGGGGACTACACCAAACCGGAGACACTGGGTGCCGCGCTGGAGGGCGCAGGGACGGTCATGCTTATCTCGGGCACGGACATCGGTCCTCGGGTCGGACATCACAAGAATGTCGTGGACGCGGCGAAAGCGGCCGGCGCCCAGCGCATCGTTTATACCAGCGTGGTAATCGCCGGACAAAGTCCGGAACCCATCTTCGACGATCATCGCATCACGGAAGAATACATTCAAGCAAGTGGTCTTGCCTACACAATCCTCCGCGACAATTTCTACATGGATGCCTATGTGAGCGAGATCCCCCTGGCCATGGAGCGGGGTTTTTACCAGGCGGGCGGAAGCTCGGGCAGCGCCATGGTAAGCCGCGAAGACATCGCGCGCAGCGCCGCCGCCGTGCTGGCGGACGAAAAGTACACCGGCCGGGTATACAATTTGACCGGTCCGGGATTGGTGGACGGCAAGGAATTCGCGCGCATCGCCTCGGACATCAGCGGGCGCGAGATCGAATTACGAATCGTAAGCCTGGAAGAGATTCAAAAAGACTACGAAGGGCGCGGATATCCGGCGGAGCATATGCCTTTTTTGATTCTTCTGGAGAAGACGGTGACCTCCGGCATGCTGGCGGATGTTTCCGGGGACGTGGAAACGCTCACGGGGCGCGCGCCGTTGAGTTTTGAGAGTTACGTAAGGCAAGAATTGAAAGCGTAACTTCCAGGTTGGTTTCAATTAACCGGGTTTGAAGCGGCGCCGCAACATCTCCATTGCCGCGTCCCTCTCTCGGGTTCGCGTGGTGATAGGAAAGTCCATCTCATCAAATTGCACGGCCGCGGATTGGGAGAGTAGCCAGACCGTATCGGGACGTCCCGCCGCCCGGCGAAAGAACGGGTAAAACATCGTACCCATCGTCTGAAAGTTACTCATGTCGACCAGTAGCGGTTTTTCATCTCCCAGGCCGGCGAAGGCGTCCGACAACTGGTCTTCGAGCCCCGACCATAAACCGTCGTAAAGCCGCAGCGTTCGAAAATCATCGTGCTCGATAATTCGCGCGGGCAGTGTTTCGAATAGATAGCCGTGAATACTCTCCAGATATAGTCGCGTGCTATCCTCCCAGGTATGAGCCAGGGCAAGCGCGTACACGCGCGCCGCCAGTTTACTCGGCATCGTATTGGGCGGCGGCGTCCACCAGCGATAGTACTCCAGTTGCATGGGATTGGCGATGACGGCGTGGATGGTGATGCCGTCCAATCCTCGTTGATCCTCAATATTTAACTTGGCGCGGCGCCATTTGCCGCATTCAAAGAACAGATCCCTGGCGTCGGGGAGAAGCATGTTTTCCGATTTCAATGTTCGTTCCCGGCTGCCGGGTTTGTGAGCCTCCCTGAATTCCAGCATTGCCATGGTCGGCGAAGACAACAAACTCAAACAAGCGGGAGAATGGAATGCAGGCAAAAGTATGAGGCGAATCAGGATCGCCCTTTCCGGAGCAGGCGTATCTTGAGGTAGCGGAATTTCCAGGGCCGCGGTGACGGATTGTATCCACTTCGCTTCGAAGGCCTCCGCATCCATGCCTGTTCTTAAATTCCCGGCGCCTGGTCGTCCACCCCGTTTTCGAATCCAATTGACGCGCCATGGGGATTTCCTTTCGCTTGCACCATGAGCTCTTCGTTTACCGGCCTTGAGGTAGAGACGCGTGACGGCGTGATGGACGTGCGCCTGAACCTCAATGAGAACAATCGCCTGGACCAGGAGGCGTTCGCGCGTTTGCGGGATGTATGGGAGAACGTCGGTCGGAATCCGGACGTACGGGCCATGGTGCTCTCCAGTTCCGTGCCGGGCTTTTTCACCAATGGCCTGGCGCCTGAAATGTTCCTGGATCGAAGCGAAAGTGAAGTCCGCGAAGCGGTTGAAATCATGACCGCGTCCACCGGCGCGTTGTTCGCCTGTCCCATTCCCGTGGTTTGCCTGATTCAAGGTCATTGCATGGGGGCGGGAACCGTGTTCGCGCTGCTTTCGGATTATCGCTTCATGGCGGACAAGGGCGCGCGCATCGGTTTTCCGGAGTCGGCCATCGCCATGAATTTTCCGGCCTTTTCCGCGGTAGTCCTGAAGGATCTCGTCGGAACCAGGGGCGCTCGGGATCTACTGTACAGTGGGAAACTTATGAAGGGTCCCGAGGCGCTGGACGTGGGCCTGGTGGATTCCGTCCATGCCGGCGATGAAGTCGAGGCTCGCGCGCGAAAGCAGGCAACCTCGCTGGCGGCGCTGCAACCGGGGGCGTCTCGGGGCATCAAGGAAGGTCTTCGACGCGATTATTTGAATCGCATGGATGAACTGGTGAAAAAAGACCGCGAACTTCTGACGGCTACCATCCTGACGGCGGACGCCCAGGAGGGCTTTCGCTCCATCGTGGAAAATCGCCGTCCGCGCTTTCCTGGGTGAGAGCCGAACGAGGAGATGCCCGTCCGGTCGAACCGTGATTACCGGATACGCGGTCCGCGACGCATACGGCGGAACGCTTTTCTTTGCAGGCGACGCACGCGTCGGTTAAAGCGCGGATTCTCCGCGCGAAGTTCCAGCACGGTCGCCTTGACTTTCTTTAACTTCTCTTTTTGCGCGGCGGGCCAGCCGGCGATGTCGGCCTCAATCTTGCGAATGCGTTTACCGTGGCGACGCATGGCGCGCTTGATCTGGTTTTCATTGGACGTGACGTACAGAAAAAGCGCGGGCCGCGTGCGAAAGACCTGCTTCAGCCAGACCTTCATCTGGGAACGGCCGAACTGCTTGCGCGCGGTATTTCCGCTGACGCTGGTGATTTTTACATTACCGGTAATGACGGTTTTGACTTCATTTTTCGGCGCGGGCCGTGAGGTCGTGGTGGAGGCCGGGGGCTTCGCGCTTTTTTCCTGAACGGTGGCGCCGAGAATTTCACCCGTCGTGGCGTCCACCAGGCGCACCTGTACGGACGTACTGTCCACGGTTCCGAACACAAGCGAATCCGCCCCGATGAGTTCGCCGATTTTCGGAGCACTGTCGGGATCAATGAGACCGGATTGACCCAGGGCTTGTTCCTTCAAGACGGTCTTGAGTTTCGTTTTGTCCAGAACGCGCAGGCCGCAACCCAGTACGGCGCTCATGACCCGCGTCGTGGCGCGTTTGGATGCGCTGGTGGGTTCGTCTTTTTCACCGGTGAAGGGAAAAACGGCCAGGGTCTTCTTGTTGCGACTCTTCGCGATGCCGCACAAATACGTGCCCGCCGCTCCCGCCAGGTTGCTTGCCCGGGTTGCTTCGAAGGGGAACATCGCCGCGGCGATAGCCGCCATGAGCATGATTTTCAGGATAAATTTTAAATTCACGTACGGCCTCCCGAGCGAATGCCGTCATCATAAGTCCTCGGTTTTTCATTTGCAAGTTTTTTCCCCTTGCCCGGACCGGGGCGGGGAGAATCCTCTTCCCCATGGTATTTCCGGAAGAGTCTGAAATCATCCTGTATTTTCGTGAGAAAAATCGTAAGGGACCGATTAAGAAGGAAGTTTTGCGCGGGGAGGGGCCTTCCCGCTCGTCCGAGAACAATCGCTTTTCCCTGCGCTGGAACCTGACGCGCAATAAACTGAAACTGGGCCTGCGGCAGATGTCCGGGCCGGAACTTTTCCTGGAAAGCCTGGAGGTGCGGGCCCAATCTCCCGCGCGAGGCGCCGGCATCGTTCTGGATGAAGAGCTTTCGCCGGACGCGGGGTATCGCCTGTTTCAGCATGGGTATCATTCCTGGTCCATTTCGCGCATGCGTCGCCCGCGCGACGTCGACGCTTTCGCGCTGGCGCGATGGAAGCACGACCTGGATGAAAACCCGGAGACGCCTCACCAGGGACGCATCCCGTTCTTACCGGGAGCCTGGTTGCCCGCGCCCGGTAAGTTTCATTCCGAGGGTTTCCTGGGGTTGGAGCAGCGCGACGCGGCGCGGCCCGGTCTGTGGTTGATCTCAACGGCGGAGCCCGGGCGGCAGTTCGTGCGTTTTCGCGTACACCTGCAACCTTCGTCCGGTAAGGTCAAGGAACTGGCGGTCATCTGGGACTTCAACGGCATGCGTTTCAAACCTCATTCGCGCACTTCGCTGACGGCCGTGCACTGGATGAGTCGCAACAGCGAGCGCGATACCGGCGGCATGGCCGAGCTCATCGACGACAATATTCGCGCCATCGCCCCGGAGTTCAAGCCCCGCAAACCGAACTTTCGCGCGCTTACCGGCTGGTGTTCCTGGTACTACTATTACACGGAAATCAGCGAGGCGATTATCCGCGAAAACCTCCATGAAGTCCGCGAAAATAAGCTGCCGCTGGACTTCTTTCAGATCGACGACGGTTTTCAAAGGACCATCGGCGATTGGTTGACCACCAATGAAAAATTCCCCTCGGGCATGAAGGCCCTGGCGGGCGAAATCGCGGACGCCGGTTATCGTCCCGGCATCTGGTTGGCGCCCTTCCTGGTGCGACCCGACTCCGCGGTCTTTCGCGATCATCCGGAGATGATCCTGCGCCATGAAAACGGTAAGCCCGTTCGCGCCCATTACAATCCCCTGTGGGGCGGCGTAACTCATACGTTGGATGT
>CAZGYS010000153.1:0-11666 GCA_964530305.1 uncultured Leptospiraceae bacterium | reverse complement strand
CTTCCTCGGCGAAGCTCCGCTCACATCGGTGTCGTCCACGAATTGAGCGGAAATTTATTCGCCGGAGGCATCGACCGACTGTTGAGCCTGGAATCCCAGCGTCTGCCGGAAGCCGACTTCGCGCGCTTCAATCCGGAGAACGGCATTCATCCGCCCCGCGAAACCTCCATTGATTTCGAGGGACCGTTCGGGCTGTACTATCGCGAGATATTTTTCCACGTTCCGTTCTTGATGGCGACGCGCCTCAACGCCGACAAGAAGTTCGAGGAAGCTCGCCGCTGGTTTCATTATATATTCGATCCCACGTCGGACGAAAAAACCGACACGAAGAATCCGGCCGATCGCTACTGGCGTTATCTACGCTTTCGCGAGCGAACACCGGAGGAAATGGGCGCCCTGCTGACCAATACCGACGCCCTGCGCAAATACCATCGCGATCCCTTCGACCCCCATGCCATCGCGCGCTTGCGCGCTACCGCCTACCCCCGCGCCGTGGTCATGAAGTACATCGACAACCTCCTGGATCACGGCGACGCCCTCTTCACGCGGGATACGCGCGAATCGATCACCGAAGCAACATTGCTCTACGTCATGGCCTACAATCTGCTGGGCAGGCGTCCCGACGGCGGCGGCAAATCCGAAACCGACCGGGCCCTGACCTACGGCATTATTCACGAGGAAACCGACGGTGAAATCGAGGAATTCCTGACCCATCTGGAAAGCGAACTGCCCGCTCCTTCGCGGGCGGGAGCGGACGAAAACCCGAATCACGCCATCACGCTTCAGTTTTGCGTAAAAGAAAACGAGACGTTCATGCAATACTGGGACCGAGTAGAGGACCGACTCTTCAAGATTCGCCACTGCATGAATATCGAGGGCGTCGTTCGTCAGCCGGCGCTTTTCGAGCCGCCCATCGATCCCGCCGCGCTGGTACGCGCTTTCGCCTCGGGCCGGGATCTGTCCGGAGTACTTTCCGATCTTCGCGCGCCGGTGCCGCACTATCGCTTCATGTACTTGATCGAGAAAGCGCGCGGTCTTGCTCAGGCGGTAACGAACTTCGGCTCCATGCTTCTTGCCGCGCTGGAGAAAAAGGACGCGGAAGAACTACAGACGCTCCGCAACACCCATGAGCAGCATATTCTCGAAATGACGACGAAACTAAAGGAAGAACAGCGTCGCGAAGCACGCGAATCCATAAACGCGCTGAAAAGCAACCTAAAAAGCGCGGAAGCAAGGCGAGATCACTACACCGACCTCAAGGGCGACGGCCTGCTGAGCGAAGAGACGGCGCAACTGGCTTTGCAGGGCGTGGGCGTGGGTCTGCGCACGGCTTCGGGCATCGCGCGTACTCTCGCGGCGAGCGTTGCGGTCTCGCCGGACACGGGAGCGGTGGGGCCGTTTCCGCTCTTTAAATTCGGAGGCTCCAACATCGGACCGGCGGGCGCTTTCTGGGGCGAAGCCCTGGGGGCCGCAGCTTCCGCTCTCGAAGGCTCCGCGAACATCACGGCCACCATGGGCGCTTTCGAACGACGGAAACAGGACTGGGATATTCAGCAAAAAATCGCCGAACACGACGTCGCGCAAATTGAGAAGCAAATCGCCGCGACGGAGGCGCGCCTTGCCATGGCCGAACAGGAACTGCTCATTACGCGCAAACAACAGGAACAGAACCGCGAAATCGACGACTTCCTGCGCGATAAGTTTACGAGCAGGGACCTCTACAACTGGATGACGACGCGTCTTTCCTCCATATACTTTCAGGCCTACCGGATTGCATACGATTGGACCAAACAAGCCGAGAAAGCCTATCAGTACGAACGCATCACCGACGAAAGTCACGTAAATTTCGGACACTGGGACGGTCTTCGCAAGGGCTTGCTGGCCGGCGAAAGCCTGATGCTGGACATCAATCGCCTGGACAAGGCCTACATGCAAAACTACAAGCGGGAACTGGAAATCGAAAGAACCATTTCCCTGGCGCAGTTGGACCCCCGGGCCCTGATGGAGTTACGGCGAACGGGCAGGTGCGAATTCGCGCTGGACGAAGCCTTCTTCGATCTCGACTTTCCCGGCCATTACGCGCGGCGAATCAAGAACCTGACCATTTCCGTGCCGGCCGTGGTCGGTCCCTACGAAAACATTAAGGCCACTCTCACGCAGTTGGGAAATCGCGTTTTGCTCAAGCCGGATCTTTCCGCCGCGAAATACCTGCTGGGCACGGGGGACAACGAACCGGATGCGTCCGTCCTTCGCGCGGATTGGCGACCCCATCAACAAATCGCCGTATCCACGGGCGTCAACGACGCGGGGCTTTTCGAGTTGAACTTTCGCGACGAACGCTATCTACCCTTCGAGGGCACGGGCGCGATTTCCAACTGGCGTCTGGAAATGCCGAAGGCCGCGAATCGCTTTAATTTCGAAAGCGTCGCCGATGTGATCATTCGCCTGCGCTACATGGCCTACGCGGACGGTGGAGCGTTCCGCGATGGGATCCGCAAGGCCATGAAAAACTACAGCGGTCATCGCATTCTGTTTATGAGCCGCGAATTCTCCACGGCCTGGCACGTGTTTTTGAATCCGCCCGCCGGACGACCGCGAAGCCTGCGCGTGGAAATGAGCGAGGACATCTTCCCTCACAACCTGGAAAATATAAAACTCGAGTCCGTCTTCGCGGCCGTGATTCCGGGCGAAGACGGTTCGGCGCCCCCGCTCCAATTCACGGTCAAGGCCGGCAATCGCGTACTCGGCGAACTGACGGCAACCGAGGAGGGAGTGCTCAATCCCCTGAGCGCGAGTAAGTTCCTGGGACCGTGGACGCTGGAACCACGCAACCCGGACGCGCCCCTGGATCCGCCGCCGGGGGATCTTGTGCTGGTTCTTCGCTTCCAGGGCAAGCTGGACTGGGGACAAGATTAGACATTCGCCGGCGTCGCGGGATTATGTCCCAGGACGCCGGCGCCGAACTTTCACACGGTATCATCGAATGACGCGCGCGTCAGATCGCGCCGCCGCGACCCCTCCTTTCTTGACTGAAAACTAAAGGTTGAATATTATGACCCGTCAAAAGGGAGAATTTCATTTTCTCTACACAAAAGTGAAACAAAGAAGTTCGTCAGGGCCGATCCGCGGGGTCGGCGGAGGTTAGCATGATTAAGAATAATTATTTTTCAGATAACGAGGACCTGGTTACTCATTTCAATGAGTTGATCGACTGGAAGGAAGTCGTCGAGGCCTATGAAGGCCCGGGTTTTTCAGACGCGCAAGAATATGAGAAGACCGGCAACGAACGCCAGGCTTTCGCTCCGGCGACCGTAGAAGACGCGGTTGAATACTATCGCGCCACCATGGATGCCGTCGGTGAATTGAGTGGTCACGAACTGGCGCAGTACGCGCAAGTCATGGACCACAAGGGTTTGAAATTCGAGAACGGCAAGGTTATCAAGCCCGCCGAGATGCTGGAAGTTTATGAGAAGTTCAAGGCCGCGGGCCTCTTGCCCTTCAAGAACGCGCGCGATTACGGCGGACTGGGACTGCCTGCTTCCGCTCACGCGATTTTCACCGAAGTCGTCACTCGCGCCGATACGTCCTTCGGCATGACCATGGGCCTCATGGCCGTTTCCGAAATCATCGCCGAGTACGGTACCCACGAGCAGGCTGAGGAATACGTGACCAAGGTCACCGCGGGCGATTACGTCGGCTCCATGTCGTTGACCGAACCCAACTACGGTTCCGACCTGAGCAGCGTTCAGACCAAGGCCGTTAAACAAGAAGACGGTTCCTATAAACTGACCGGCACCAAGCGTTTTATTTCGCAGGGTTGCGGCATGGGCGAATACCCCAGCGTCATCCTGACCCTGGCTCGCACGGGCGCTCCCGGCAGCGGCGCGCGCGGACTGTCCCTCTTCATCGTCAAGAGCACGGACGTGGAAATCGCCTCCATCGAACACAAGATGGGCATTCACTGTTCGCCCACGTGTGAAGTCGTCTACGACAACAGCCACGGCGAAATCATCGGTCGCGAAGGTTTCGGTCTGACTCGTTACGCCATGGGCATGATGAACGACGCGCGCATCAGCGTGGCCGCCCTGGGAATCGGCGTTGGTTGCGCCGCTTACTACGAAGGCGCCAAGTACGCGAGCGAGCGCGAACAGTTCGGCCGCACCATCGACCAAATTCCGGCCGTGCGTCGCATGCTGGACCGCATGGAGCGCGAAAACGTGGCCATGCGCCTGCTCACCGGTGAAGCAGGACGCGGTATCGACCTTTCGCTCTATCGTAAGCGTCGCATGGAAAAAGACGGCATGGAAGAGCGCGCTCTCAAGAAAGACGAAGAGCTTCGTCGCTGGGATCGCCTGGCCAGCCTGTTTACCCCCATGGCTAAATTCTACTGCTCCGAAAAGGGCGTGGAACTGGCCAGCGACGGCATTCAGATTCACGGCGGCGCCGGCTACACCGAGGAATACGACGTTGCGCGTATCTATCGCGATTCACGCATCAATACCGTTTACGAAGGCACGACTCAGCTGCAGGTCGTAGCGGCCATCGGCGGCATCACGGCCGGCATGTCCTCCACCGGCTTCTTTCGCCGCTGGGTAGACGACGAAATGGCTCGTTCCAATCCGTCCGACTTCACCCGCAAGATGCTGGAAATGCTGGAAGAGTCCATTGAGATCTACAAGGGTCTGGATGGACAAGCCGAGAAAGATCGCCTGGCCTTCGAGGTAGTGAACATTGCCTGCCGTTTCGCTTCCGGTCTGCTCTTCGACCGCGCGGTGACCCGAGTTTCCGCCGATAAGAAAGAGCGTTTCGAGCGCATGGCGCGCGATTATCACATCGACAGCGTCGCGCAAGCGCAGGGAGACCTGTATCGCATGCGCGAAGGTTCTAAAGTCGCCGCGGCGGTTTAAGTTCCTGAAGGTTTAAGCCCTTTCAAAAAAGCCGCTCCATTGCCTTTCCGGACCCGTCCGGAGGCGGGGCGGCTTTTTTTATGGCTTGCCGCCCCCCAATCGGAATGTTTGTTTAGAAATCATGCCCCGCAAGAAGGAATTTGATCGGGAAGAAGTCCTGGACCTGGCCATGGAATTGTTTCGCCGCCGGGGCTTTGAAGCCACCAGCATGCAGGACCTGGTGGACGGGATGGGCATCAATCGCTTTTCCCTCTACGACAGTTTCGGGGGCAAGGATGAACTCTTCCTGGAATGCCTGCGGCGATACAATCGCACGTGCATTCGCGCCACCCTGGATCTCCTGGAACAATCCGAGGAAGGCGTCGGCTGTATCGAAAAAGCCTTCCAGGCCTTCATTCAGTCGGTAAAAGCCGGTTCGGGCAACGGCTGCCTGATGATCAATACCATCGTGGAAAGCAGCACCCTGCCCGGCCAGGTTTCGCGCATCTGCAAGCAATACCTGAAATCGCTGGAAAAAGCGTTCGCGGGAGCCCTGGAGCGAGCGGCGGCACTGGGAGAATTGCCGGCCGCCGCGGACATCTCGGCTCGGGCCAAATTCCTGGTAAACTCCATGCAGGGCCTGGGGGTGCTGGCGCGCATGCTGAATCGCGGGGAACTGGAGGTCTACGCCGAGACCATCACCGGCTCCCTGGCCGCTTGATTTTTTTCTTTTTTTAGTCGCCTTTCGGAACAATCATTTAGTTATTATTCACGGCGGCCGTTCAAGGCCGCCTTAAAGGTCGCGTTTCAGAACGATTATTCAGAAACGTGTTGCAAACAAGGAGAACTAGAGTATGCTACTGAAAAACATCGCCGTTTCAGCCCTGGCCCTGACGAGCCTGGTCGCCTGCGCCTCGGGCGGGGACAAAACGGATAAGAAAGCGGCCGGCGCCGCGGCCCTGAACGGTTACGACACCGTTGCTTATTTTACCCTGGGCAAAGCCGCTAAAGGCAGCGACGCCCACACCACGACCTACAAGGGCCATACCTGGAAATTCGCGAACGCGGATCACCTGGCTAAATTCAAGTCCAATCCCGATAAATACGCGCCCCAGTACGGCGGTTTCTGCGCCTGGGGCCTGGGCGCCAAGGGCAAGCTCTTCCCCAGCGATCCCAATGTATTCCTGATTCGCGACGGCAAACTGTACCTGAACTACAACGCCGACATTTCGAAGAAGTGGAAGAAAGACCTGAAAGGCTTCATCAAGTCGGCCGACAAGAACTGGCCGAAGACGGCGCAACCCGTCGCCGTGAAAATGAACGAAAAATAATAGCCGGCTATGCGGATTGGAGCGGGATCGCGGGGCGATTCCGCTCTTTTTTTTCCACCTATTTCGCCGCCGCCGGCGAAACATCACCATTCAACGGCGGTGCCGGCTTCAGCGCGAAAGTCCAGAGCAACGAGACCATCGCCAGGGCGGACAGGATCGCCGACAGCAAGGGCGCCGCGGTAATGCCCAGGACCCACAGCGAAATCGCCGCGAAAAGCAAGATCACATTGCGACCTCGCTCAAGAGTCAGGGCCCACTTGCTTCCGTCCATCAATCCACCCACGCCGGCCAAACCCGCCATCACGTACAATCCCAGCGCCACCAGGCCCCAGATTTCGTACGTGGCCAGGGTGTTCACGCGCGGCGGCTTGCCCAGCTTGAGGACCACCAGCGCCGTTCCCATCATGAATAAAAACTGCGCGAAGGCGTACACGGTCACGCGACGCGAAAGGGGCGGATCGTACTTGCGATAGTCGGCGGGCACCGGCGCGGGAGGGCGATTGGGCCCCAGCTCCGAGGGTTGCCAGCCGGGAGGCTTAACGAGTATACGCAGCTTGTCGGCCCATTTTCGCGTGCGCCCAATGTCCCGGAACATGTGAACGTAATGATGCACATTGGCCCAGACCGGATTCCAGACCGCCAGGGGCTTCGTCAGTCCGTAGTGGGGCTCGGCTTTTTCCTCCGCGTAGGTCCCGAACATCTTATCCCAGATGATGAACAGGCCGCCGTGGTTCTTATCCAGGTATTCGGGATCTCGCCCGTGATGCACGCGATGATGCGAAGGCGTGAGCATGAAGCGCTCCAGGAATCCCAGCTTGCCGATGAGACGCGTGTGGACCCAGAACTGATAGATCTTCATGGAGCCGTGGCAAATGAGAAACATCTCCCAGGGCACGCCGGCCATGGCCAATGGTAGATTAAAGGCGTACTCGAAGACGCGTTGAAAGGAACACTGTCGCAGCGCGACGCTGAGATTGAACTCCTCGCTGGAATGATGCGTTACGTGACAGGCCCAGAGAAAATTGATCTGGTGCGTGGCGCGATGGAACCAGTAGTAGATGAAGTCCACGGCAATGAGCACGCCCGCCCAGGCCGCCAGCAAATTCCATTGCACGCCGAAACCGCCGCCCGGCGCACGAAAGGGATTACCCGAGGGAATCGCCGGGGCGCCCAACAGAACCTGGAGCGAAAGATGGTCCCCGACCAGGGCGTACACGAAAAGCGAACCCGCGGCCACCAGAATGCCGGTCAGGGAGAAGATCAGCGCCGTGCTTAAATCGGAGATGCTGTCGTTCAAGCGGTAGTACTTCCGACCGGCCCGCCAATTGATCAGGATTTCCAGCAGGATCAGACCCACGAAGAGCGGGATGGCCATTTCGATGATCTTCATGACCCGACACGCTATTCAAATACCGACAACGTGTCAATAAATTAATGAACAGTCATTCAGAAACGAAAGCCGGTTTGGACCGAAAATCGACGCTCTTTTTCCATGGAAGTGTCGGAACTCCGACGAAATCCGGAGCTGAAAGAGAAGCGCAACCCCTGCATCAAGGCGGTATCGGACTCAATACGAGCGGGCGCTTCGGCATTCAGGACGTCGTAGAGATTCCAGCCCCAGGTCATGAGCATCAGAAGCAGGCCGAGATTGACCCTCTGGAGCTCACGCCCGGCGACGGCTTCCTTTTCATCCAGGTAGACCGAGGCGAGCACCGGTCCCGCCGGCGAAGGTGTAAAACCGTCGGGCTCCGGAAGGTTGGCCAGCAGGGCCGGCGGGCCTATCCGGGCGAAGTCGCGCTCGGCGGCCTGTAAATCGCGGTACGCGCCGAAGGTATATAGAGCGGTCAGGGCGATGGCAAGGTTGAAAGCCCATCCCGCTCCGGGGCGATTCATGTAGTGCTGGCCCCAGCCGGGCAGCACCGCGCTTCGTTTGGCCGCGCCGGCGCGAAGCTTCCAGGCGCGATCCAGCTTTTCCGCCACCAGTCGATCCACTCGACGTCGCATCTCCGCCATTTCCGCTCTTTCACGCGCAAGGGCGATGCGACGCTCCGCGTCCTCACGGGCCCGGCGAATTTCGTCCTCCGCGCGCATCGCGGCCCGACGACGTTCCGCTTCTTTTTCGCGCAGTTCTTTTTCCCGGGCGGCCGCCAGCGCCAGACGTTGTTCCTCTTTTTCATCCAGGACGATGATCTTGCGGATCATCTTTACCGGGATCTCAATCTGGAGTCCGTCCTCCGTGCGAAAATAGACATGGCTGGGGCTGCGCTCGATGACCTTGCCTTTCGCGTATTTGGAGTTTCGAAAGTAGATCAGGTCCGCGCGCAGGGGCGCAAACGCGCAGACCACGCCCGCGAGAATCAAAATATGAACGGCCCGAAACGTGAAGCATCTGGGGCGAAACCGAAACATGCGCATGGCTCCTGTAATTGGTTACCGGGGTTCGCGCGGCCTGGCGCGAGACGGGTCCGAAGTCTATGCGCGAAAGAGACCTGAGCAAGTTCATTTCCCGACGACGGGGGAAATTAAAATTAACATATTGATACGCCCCCGTGAATTGGGCGGGTTGCGCGTGTCATAAAGATGGAAGAGGAGAGAGAAGAAGAGAGGAGAATGGGCAACTAGCCGCGAAACGACTCCGCCCGAAAAAGAGCGGGAGCCGTTCCCATGGTAAAATACAATATCAGCGCGCGCCGGCGGTGCGCTTGAGCTTACGGGACTTGTCCTGGAGCACGAGCTGCTCCACTTTTTCCACCAGGCCCTTTTCCATTTCCTGCAGGGCAAAGGGATGGGGCAGCGGGAACTCGGAAATATAACCCACGATCTTCCCGCCCAGGTCCACGTTGCGGACTTTCAAGAATACGATGTATTCACCTTTTTCCGGAGGCTCTTGAAAATAGGGGCCGTATTCATTGGGCTTGAGATAGTGAGTCACCGTAATGCGCTCGCCCTGATTCAGGGGATAAAAACGGGAGTCCTTCAGGATGCGGACAATCTCGAAACGGGGCTGGGACACCAGCTTACGGGATAGATTATAGCGATGAACATGCACAAGACGCGCGTGAACCACTAATTCCGAATTTCGGACCTGTTGTTCCAGGGTCGGGGGATCCGGTAGAGGCCGGACGATATCCTTGCCCTGTGATATCAGAATGGGTGCCATGACGACGGGTATGGCAAGGGCGGTCATTTTCAGTCTATTCATCATTCTTGCTCCGTCTATCTATACAATTTATCTACCCGGAAAACGACAGCGTGTCAATCCATTTCCGCGGAATTCACTTGACCGGTTATGCCTTCTCAGAGGTACGTCTCTTTTTACGCCATTTTCCGGCCCGGTTTATAAATATGAGCAATTTGCTGCCTACACAGAGAACCAGTTTCAAGGAAACTGAAAAAGATTGGATCCTTATCGATGCCCGTGAGCAAGTCCTTGGCCGTCTGGCCGGACGCATCGTGCATCGCCTCCGAGGCAAACATAAGCCCTCCTACGCTCCCCACCTGAACGTGGGAGACCACGTAGTTGTGGTAAATGTGGCCGATATGAGCGTATCGGGTAACAAGCCCGACCAGAAGCTATATTACCAGCATTCCGGATATCCCGGCGGGATGAAGACTTTTACACTGCGTGAGCGCATGGAAAATGATCCCGTATACGTGCTCCAGAAGGCCGTAAAACGAATGCTGCCCAGCGGTCCCATGGGACGCAAGCTGCTTCGTCAATTGCACATCTATCCGGGTGCGGAACATCCCCACACCGCCCAGAAACCCACCGTCTGGGAACCCACATTCAAATAAGCGTCATTATCGATTTTAAGGAAGGTAGAATAGCATGACTGAACAAAAAGCCGCAATGGCGGTAGGACGACGAAAGACCTCCATCGCCCGCGTAAAAATCGCACCCGGCTCCGGGAAAATCACCGTGAACGGTCGGGACGTAAAAGAATATTTCCCCATTCCGCGTCTGCTCAAGCAGGCTACCGGCGGACTCCAGGTCACCGGCACCGCGGAAAAATATGATCTGAAAATTCGCGTCACCGGCGGCGGCCCCAGCGGTCAATCCGGAGCTATTCGCCTTGGAATCGCGCGCGCCCTGCAAGGTCAGGAACCGGATAAGCGTCCGGACCTGAAGAAAGCCGGCATGCTGAAGCGTGACCCGCGTATGGTCGAAAGAAAGAAATACGGCCTGCATAAAGCTCGTCGCGGTACTCAGTTCTCCAAGCGCTGATTCGGCGCTCGAACAAGAGCCATACATATTTATATCGAGTGCGATTTTCGCATTCAACTACAACCGCGCTTCACGGCGCGGTTTTTTATTGTGCTTTCCCTTCCACGACTCAGCGATAGTTGCGTGCCATTTGATCGGCAATGCGAAGCATCTCGCGACCCACGGGGAAATCTCGATGCGATTATCCCGGGCCGCGGGAAAGATCATGCATTGTTCGCGGGTCCAAACGATACTTCATAGCCCATGAATCTGTTCCTCAACCGACCGTCCCGGCCGGCCGGTTGAGATTTCAGTGGATTATCACGGCCGCAGGGCGATTGCATTCACCGGGGACGACGACTGGGGCAGAGTCGTGATGGTCCAATCGCTGCCGCTGCCCGTGTTGGACACGGCGATGACACCCATCATGGAACCGCTGTCCGACCCCGCGGCAACGAATCGCGTTCCGTCGTGAACCACGCCCAGCCAATCAGTCGTGCTGCAACCGTTCATGCTCGTGCCGTGTTGCCAGCTGGGATTCGTCAAGTTGTCCGTATAGTCCACGCGACAATTCGCGCCTACCACGGTCAGCCTTGAACCGTTGTCCACGCCGCTGAAGGGCGTTTCGCTGCTGGTGTTTCCCTGAAAAACCGCGTTGGCAGTGGCGGTCCAGTTCGCGCCGCCGTCGGTGGATATGGCGGAGTTCAAGCCATTGCCGGCCGACCCTTCGGTGCCCGTCCATAGGACCGCGCTGGAACCGTTAATCCGCGTGAGCGAGCCGGGGAGCATGGGGTTCGCGCCGAAGGTAAACGGCGCCGCGTTCGCGGAAAAAGTCATTCCGTCCGTACTGGTATAGACCGGAGCATTGGTACCCGGGGTCTGCAGGGCGATGAAGTTCGTCCCGTCGAAGGTCACGCCGGTATAAGAGAGACCGGCACCCGCGCCGCTACCCTGCGTCCAGCTTTGGCCGTTGTCCGCGGAATACATGACGCACGGGTTGCCGCCGCCCCCGGCATCGCCCACGGCGACGAGAATACCAGTGCCCGCGATTACCTGAGTCAACGCCCCCGGAGCGGTACAATTGGTCGCGAAGGCCGACTCCGTCCAGGTAATGCCGTCGGCCGAATAAGCCGCAATCTGGACGCCCGTATTGGTATTCCCGCCCACGGTCACGAAATGCGTGCCGTCCCAGACCACGGAGGTATACGTATTATTCAGGTCGTTGTGAATACTCGCCGGCACCCA